>DASWSO010000784.1:0-3564 GCA_036402635.1 Xanthobacteraceae bacterium | reverse complement strand
GGGCATGTCGACCGCGCCGGGATAGCGCTCGACCGCGGTCTCGTTCGGCTCGCGCACGTCGACCAGCAGGATGCGCCCTTCGGTCATGCCGCGCGCCACCTCCTCCGGGGTGAGGTCGCGGACGCTCGGTCCTGCTGCGGTGTCGGACATCGGATGCCTCCGTGAAACCTAGATCGTGACCTGGGTGCCGACTTCCACCACGCGGCCGGTCGGGATCTGGAAGAAGTCGGTGGCGTCGCTGGACGATTTCGCCAGCGCGATGAACAGGCGGTCCTGCCAGCGCGGCATTTCCGAGCGCGCCCCGGGCTTGAGCGCGCGGCGCGACAGGAAGAAGGACGTCGACATGATGTCGAAATGCCAGCCGAGCTTGCGCGCGATCGCCAGCGCCTTCGGCACGTTCGGGGTCTCCATGAAGCCGTAGCGCAGCGCGACGCGGGAGAAGCGCGGCGTCACATGGGTGATGCGGACGCGGTCCTCCTCCGGCACCCGCGGCGTGTCGGTGGTGATGACGGTGAGCACGACATTGTGCTCATGCAGCACCTTGTTGTGCTTGAGGTTGTGCAGCAGCGCGGTCGGCGCGAAGTCGGGCGCGCTGGTGAGGAACACCGCGGTGCCGGGCACCACGTGCGGCGGCTTCTTCTCCAGGCTGTTGATCAGCGTCTCCAGCGGGATCTCGGTGCGGCGCGTCTTGTTGCCGAGCAGCGTGGTGCCGCGGCGCCAGGTCATGATGATGAGGATCATGATGGCGGCGAAAACGAGCGGCACCCAGGCGCCCTCGAACAGCTTCAAGAGGTTGGCGGCGAGGAAGGTGGAATCGATGATCAGGAACGGCGCCACCAGCAGCGTCGCGGTCCACGGCTTCCAGTGCCACAGCCGCCAGATGACGATGAAGGCGAGCAGCCCGTCCACCACCATCGTGGTGGTGACGGCGATGCCATAGGCGGAGGCGAGCGCGCTCGAGGAGCGGAACATGCCGACCAGCAGCAGCACGCCGATCAGCAGCATCATGTTGACGCGCGGGATGTAGATCTGGCCGGAATGCGCCTCCGACGTGTGCAGGATCGCGAGCCGCGGCAGGAAGCCGAGCTGGATCGCCTGGCGGGTGAGCGAATAGGCACCGGTGATCACCGCCTGGCTGGCGATCACGGTGGCGCAGGTGGCGAGAAACACCATCGGGATCAGCAGCGATTCCGGCACCAGCCGGTAGAACGGGTTCTCGATCGCGAGCGGGTCCTGCAGCACCAGCGCGCCCTGCCCGAAATAGTTCAGCACCAGCGCCGGCAGCACCAGGCCGAACCAGGCGACCCGGATCGGCCTGCGCCCGAAATGGCCGAGATCGGCGTAGAGCGCTTCGCCGCCGGTGACGGCGAGGAACACCGCGCCCAGCGTCACCAGCGCGATCTTACCGTTGGCGAAGATGAAGGTGACGGCGTAGTACGGGTTGAGCGCGGCGAGCACGCTGAGATCGTCGACGATGTGGCGGATGCCGGAGATCGCCAGCGCGGCGAACCAGATCACCATCACCGGGCCGAAGAACGACGCGACCCGCGCGGTGCCGCGGCTCTGCACGGCGAACAATGCGACCAGGATGATCAGCGTCAGCGGCACCACGTAGTGCTCGAACGCGGGCGTCACCAGCTTCAGGCCTTCCACCGCCGAGAGCACCGAGATCGCCGGGGTAATCAGCGAGTCGCCGTAGAACATGGCGGCGCCGACCATGCCGGCGATAAAGATCGGCGTGGTGCGCCGGCCGAGCGCACGCGAGGCGAGCGCCGTCAGCGAGAGCGTTCCGCCCTCCCCGTTGTTGTCGGCGCGCAACAGCAGCAGCACGTATTTGAGCGTGACGACGATGATCAGCGACCACAGGATCAGCGACAGCACGCCCAGCACCGTCTCGCGGCGCAGATGCTCGCCGCCGCCGGCCGCCATCACGGCCTCGCGGAACGCATAGAGGGGGCTCGTTCCGATATCGCCATAGACCACGCCGACGCTGCCGAGCGTCAGCGCCCACAGCCCGGTATGCGCCGTATGCGCAGCATGCGCATCGGCCGGCAGGATGGCTGGAGTTGTGTCGCGGATGGCGTCGGTCATGGAGCGGCTGGGTGCCGGTGGGACGGGCGGCCTTATAGCAGGGCCGCCAGGACGCGACTATCCGCCGGCCGGGATGCTAACGCGCGCAGCCGAGGCGCGGTTCAACTCAGGGCTTGAAGCCGGCCGGTAACGGGGGCGCTTCGCTCAGCAGCGTGATGGTGACGCGGCGATTGGCCGCGATATAGGGGTCGTCGGGAAACAGCGGCTCGGTGTCGGCGCGGCCCGCCACCATAGCGATGCGCGAGGCCGGTACCCCCTCCTGTTCCAGGATCTGGCGCACCGCATTGGCGCGGTCGGCGGAGAGCTCCCACACGCCGTAGCCCGGCTTCGGCGGCAGCTTGCTGGCGGCCGTATGACCGGAGATCGCGATCCGGTTCGGCATCGCCTTCAGCGGCCCGGCGATCTTCTGGATCAGCTTGCGGGTGCGTTCATAAGGCTCCTTGCCGCCTTCCGGGAACATCGAGCGGCCGTCCTGGTCGGCGATCTCGATGTTCAGCCCCTGCTTGCTCTCCTCCACCATCAGGCTCTTGGACAATTCGGCCAGTTCCGGCATGTCCTGCAGCGCCTGCCGCAGCGATGCCGCGGCGAGCGCGAAGGCGCGGTCGGTCGCGGTGCGGGCCCCGGCGTGGCGCTGGCGGTCCTTCTCGTCGACCGTGGTTACGTCGGACGCCTGCTCCGGCGGAATGTGCTCGACGTTCTTGAGCCGCGTCCGCGTCGGCAATCCCTGCACTTCGACGATGCCGGAATAGCGCGCCTGGGTCTGCACGCCGAAGGCGTCGCGCATCGAGCCGGCGACGATCTGCAGCTTCTGCTGATCCTGGGTCGAGAACGCCACCAGCATCACGAAGAAGCTCATGAGCAGGCCCATGAGGTCGGCGAAAGTGACGAACCAGCCGTGCCCGCCGGCGTGCGCTTGTCCCCGCTTCTTCGCCATGCTGGTACCGGTGCGATCCTTACGCGGGCGCCAGCTCGGCTTCGGCGTGCCGATGATGTTCCGGCAGGTAGGCGAGCAGCATCTCGCGCACCAGCGTCGGGCTCTTCGCCTCGCGGATCATCAGCACGCCGTCGATCATCAGCGTGCGGTTGATCTCCTCGTCGACCAGCTTGAGGTGCAGCTTGTCGGCGATCGGAAGGCAGGCCAGGTTGGCGACCAGCGCGCCATACAGCGTCGCCAACAGCGCGATCGCCATGAACGGCCCGAGCTTGGAGGGATCGGTCATGTTGGCGAACATCTGCACCATCCCGATCAGCGTGCCGATCATGCCAAAGGCCGGCGCGCAGTCGCCGATGGCGCGGTAGATCTTCTGCCCCTCGTCCAGGTGGGTCAGGAAGTTGTCGCGGTCGCGCTCCAGGTTGTCGCGGATGAAGTCGGCATCGTAGCCGTCGGCGACGAAGCGGATGCCCTTGGCCAGGAAGGCGTCCTCCACCTCGACCTTTTCCAGCCCGATCGGCCCCTGCTTGCGGGCGACGTCG
>DASWSO010000783.1:0-10028 GCA_036402635.1 Xanthobacteraceae bacterium | reverse complement strand
GTGCCGGTGCCGCCGATGATCGCCATCAGCGACGCCTCGACCGAGATCGGGAACGAGGCCGCGGCCGGATTGATGAAGCGGTTGTAGTAGACGTAGAGCACGCCGGCGAGACTGGCGATCAGGCCGGAGAGCACGAACGCGGCGTAGAGATGCAGCGTGGTGCGATAGCCGAGGCTGCGCATGCGCGTCTCGCTCGCCTTGATGCCGCGCAGCGACAGGCCGAACGGCGAGCTGATCAGCACGCGGTAGGCCAAGCAGCAAGCAACGATCACCGCCAGCGTGAAGTAATAGTACGCGGTCTGCGATTGCAGCGTGATCGCGCCGATCCTGGGATACGGGACGTTGGTGATGCCGTTGTCGCCGCCGGTGAACGACGACCAGCGGTACACCGCGCCCCAGACGATATAGCCGAGCGCGATCGTGATCAGGATGAAGTAGACGCCGCGCGTGCGCACCGCGAGGCCGTAAAGGCAGGCGAGCAGCGTGCCGGCAAGAAGGCCGGCGGGCGCAGCAAGCGCGGTGGAGACGCCGTGGCGCACCTGCAGGATCGCGGTCGTGTACGCCGCCACTGCGAAGAAAGCGCCGTGGCAGAGCGAATACAGTCCGGTGTGGCCGAGCAGCAGATCGACCGACAGGGCGAGCAGCCCGAAGATCAGCATCTGCGTGACCAGCGTGGTCCAGTACGGGCCGCTCACCAGCGGCACGATGAGCAGAGCCGCGGCGCCGAGTAGTGCGAGGGCCAGCCAGATCCGGTTCACGGCCTAGCCCTCCCGGCCGAAAATGCCGCGCGGGCGGAAGAGCATCAGCAACGCCATCGGCCCGAACAGCACGAAATAGGAGAATTCCGGCAGCAGCCAGCGGCCGTAGGCGTCGAGCAAGCCGACGATGAGCGCGCCGATCATCGCGCCTTCGAGGCTGCCGAGGCCGCCGAAGATCACCACCACCAGCGCATAGACCAGAATTTCCCACTCGGCGCCGGGATAGAGCGTGAGGAACGCGCCGCCGACCACGCCCGCCATGCCGGCGAGGAACGACGCAAGCGCCGAGACGTAGACGAACAGCCGGTCGACATCGATACCGACCGCGCTGACGATCTCGCGATCATCGACGCCGGCGCGCACCACGGCGCCGATCTGGGTCTTGCGGTAGAGCACCCACAGCACGGCGCCGACGGCGACGCCGAGCGCGATCAGCAGCAGCCGATAGCTCGGATACATGATCTCGCCGGGCAGCTCGACGGCGCCGCGCAACGCCAGCGGGAGCGGGACCTTCAGGTTGTCGCCGCCCCAGATGGTGAGAGCGGTGTCGCCGATCACGAAGGCGAGCCCAACCGTTAGCAGCACTTGCGCCAGATGGTTCTCGCCGGTGTAGCGGATCAGGAACCGGTCGATCAGATAGCCGAACGGGATCACCGCCAGCCCGCCGCCAACCACGGCGAGCCAGAAACTCCCGGTCTTCTGTCCGATCGAGTAACCGATATAGCCGCCGAGCAGGTAGTACGCGCCGTACGCCATGTTGACGACGCGCATGAGCCCGAACGTCAGCGTGAACCCGCTCGCCAGCAGGAAAAGCAGTGCCGCGAACGAGATGCCGTTCATCGCCTGCAGAATGGCGCTGCTGGTCATGGAAGGTCCGGTGGAGGCAGGACGTCGGCCGCCGCAGCCGCGTGGCGGGCGGCCGTGATGGTGGAATGCAGGCGGTAGAGCGGCGGAGTGGCCGCCGCTCTACGTGGTCAGGAAGCGGTCAGCGCTGGTAGGGTCCGCGCTTGAGGAACTCCTCCGGCGTCCAGGTCCAGAACTGCGACACCTTCTCGTAGGTCTTGATCGGAACGTTGGTCAGCACGTCGCCCAGCACCGGGTGCTTAATCTTCTGGATCCTGGTGATGTAGACGTTCTGGATCGGGTTGTCGTACTCATCCAGCTTCAACGGGCCGCGCGGCGCCTTGATCTCGGCCTTGCGAACCGCATTGAGGAAGGCGGCGCCGTCCTCGACCTTGCCGCCGATCGCGTCGAGCGCGGTCTTGCTCCAGAGCGCGGCGGTGTAAGCCGACTCCGCGAACCACGACGGCAGCCGCTTGTACTTCTTGGCGAAGGCGTCGGTGAACGCCTTGTTCTCCGGGGTGTCCAGGCCGGCCGCGTAATGCAGCGAATTGCCGATCATGCCGATGGCGCGGTCGTCCATCTGCGGCAGCGCGTCCTGGTGCATCCAGTAGCCGCCGTAGATTTTCTTCTTCTTGTCCATGCCGAAGCTGAACCATGCTTCGTACAGCCGGATGCGGTCGGCGCCGACCACAACCGCGACCACGGCGTCGCTCTCGGCCGGGATCGCCGCGACGGTCGCGCCGTAATCCTTGGTGCCGATCGGATTCCAGATCAGCTTGGTGACCTTGCCGCCGAGGTCGGTGAAGGTCTTGATCATGCCGAGGGTGACTTCCTGGCCCCAGGTGTAGTCCTGCGCGATGAAGGTGACGTTGCGCGCGCCGAGCTCCTTGTAGAGGTAGTCACCGAAGGGATGCCCGATCTGGCTCGCCGAGACCGCGGTGCGCACCACCGTCGGCGTGCGATCCCACTTCGTGACGTTGTCGGCGCCGGCGGTATCCATCAGCACCGGAATGCCGGTCTCCTTGCTGACCTGCGCCACTGCCGGCCCTTCATGGCCGCAGAGCGGACCGACGATGAAGTGGACCTTGTCCTGATGCACCATCCGGCGCGCCAGCGTCAGCGCCTGGTCCGGATTGCAGGTGGTGTCGGCCACCACAATCTCGACCTTGCGGCCACCCGCGGTCGAGCCGTTTTGCTCCCAGAACAGCTTGAAGCCATCGACCAGGTCGATGCCGGGCGTGGCGAGCCCGCCGGTGAGCGGCGCGAGCACGCCGATCTTGATCGGGCTGCTCTGTGCATTCGCGCTCGAAGCAATTGCGACGCTCGCGGCGAGCGCGACCAGTGCCGGCAGAATCCGGCTGCGATGAAGGATGTTTTTCATTTCTCTCCCCAAGACTTTTCGTCGCGAGCGTGTGCGCAGATCGCGCGCCGGCGCCGGCGCGAGCATTTTTGTCGTATTGCAGCGCGCTGTGCGACCATAATACGACCGCGCGCATCGGCAATAGATCATTTAGCGCATTCGACACATTATTACGAGGCGCGATTACGAGGCGCGGGTGGCGCTTGCCCGTCCAAAAAGTGGCGCTGTGCGCTACAGCGCGCGGGGAAGCTGTGCGCGAGAGAGGGAGAACGAGGTTGCAGGGATCCAACGGCGCGGCGCTGCGGTTCGGCAGCGGCGGAGTTAGAACCGAGGACGAGCCGCTGATCACCGGTCGTGGCCGTTTCACCGACGATATCACCGTGCCGGGACAATGCTTCGCCGCGTTTGTGCGCGCGCAGGCCGCGCACGCGGAAATCCGCGGCATCGGTGTAAGCGCTGCGCTGCAGATGCCGGGTGTGCTCGCGGTCATCACCGCGAAAGATCTCGCGGCGGACGGGCTCGGGCCGATTCCGCCCGCGGTTTCGGCCAACGGGCGCGACGGAAAGCCGATGCGTGTCGCCTCCATGCCGGTGCTTGCCGGCGAGCGCGTGCGCTACGTCGGCGAGTCGGTCGCAGTGGTGATCGCCGAGACACAGCATCAGGCGCAGGATGCGGCGGAAGCGGTGGCGGTGGATCTCGACGTGCTGCCGGCATTTCCGGATGTCGAGACGGCAACGGCCGCGAATGGCTCGCCGATCTGGCCCGAGATCGCCGGCAACATCGTGCTCGACTGGGAGGATGGCGACCGCGCCGCGGTGGACGCGGCGTTCGCACGGGCCGCCCACATCGAGCGGGTGCGACTGCATGACACGCGGCTCGCGCCCTCCGCGATGGAGCCGCGTGCGGCGCTGGCGAGCTGGGACCCGGCGGAAGAGCGCTACACCCTGACCGCGCCGACCCAGGGCGTCGCTGTGGTGCGGCGGCTGCTGGCGGAAGGCGTGTTCAAGGTGCCGCCGCAGAAAATCCGCGTGCTGACCGGCGACGTCGGCGGCGGCTTCGGCATGAAGGCACAGACCTATCCGGAATATGCCGCCCTGCTCTATGCCGCCCGCCGCGTCGGCCGGCCGGTGAAATGGTGCGCGACGCGGTTGGAAAGCTTTCTGGGCGACACCCACGGCCGCGACGGCATCCTGGAAGGCGAGCTTGCGCTCGATGCCGACGGCAAGATCCTCGGATTCCGTGCCCGTACCTCTGTCGGCCTCGGCGCCTACACCACGACCTTCTCCGCGATCTTCGCCACCGCCAATACCAAGAACTGCCTCTCCAGCGTCTATGCCATCCCGGCCATCCATATCGGCGTGAAGATGGTGCTGACCAATGCCGCGCCGCTTGGCCCCTATCGCGGTGCCGGCCGCCCGGAAGCGATCTACATGCTGGAGCGGATGCTCGACGACGCCGCGCGCACGCTGAAGCTCGATCGCGCCGAGCTGCGCCGGCGCAACCTCATTCCGTCGAGCGCGATGCCCTACAAGACGCCGGTCGGCCCAATCTACGACAGCGGCGAGTTCGAGCAGGCGCTCGACAAGGCGCTGGCGCTCGCCGACTGGCGCGGCTTCCCGGCGCGTCGGGCGGAAGCGGAACGGAACGGCAAGCTGCGCGGCATCGGCATCGGCTGCTTCCTCGAAGTGGCCGGCGGCATTTTGGAGGAAACCGTCGATCTGCGCTTTGCTGCCGACGGCAAGGTGGCGCTGCACACCGGCGCGCAGGCGATGGGACAAGGGCATCTCTCGACCTTCGTGCCGCTGGTCGCCAACAAGCTCGGGGTTCCACCCGCGATGGTGCGGCTGGTGCAGGGCGACAGCGACGCCGTGCCGGCAGGGACGCCGAGCGTCGCCTCGCGTTCGATCATGATGGCGGGAAGCGCGACCGTGCTGGCCTGCGACGACGCGATCGAGAAGGGCCGCCGCGCCGCCGGACACCTGCTCGAAACCGACGCCGCCGACATCGAGTTTGCCGATGGCAGCTTCCGCGTCGCCGGCACCGATCGCGCCATCGGCATCCTCGAGGTTGCCGCGCGCCTGCGTGCCATGCCGAAGCCGCCGGCGGAGCTCGGCGGCGGCTTGGACGCAGTGGCGAAGTTCACCTCGCCGCAGATGAGCTTCCCGAACGGCTGCCACGTGTGTGAGGTGGAGATCGATCCGGAGACCGGAAAGCTCGCGGTCGTGCGCTACAGCGCGGTCGACGATGTCGGCAACGTGCTGCACCAGACCATTGTGGAGGGCCAGATCCACGGCGGCATCGCGCAGGGGCTCGGCCAGGTGCTCGGCGAGCACGTCGTCTACGGCGCCGATGGGCAGCTGCTCACCGCCTCCTTCATGGATTACGTGATGCCGCGCGCCGCCGACCTCCCGGCGCTCGCGGTCGGGCACCACAGCGCCCCCTGCACCACCAACCCGCTGGGGGTGAAGGGCGCCGGCGAGTCCGGCGTCGCCGGCTCGCTACCGTCAGGTGTAAGCGCGGTGCTGGATGCACTCGCAAGCCGTGGCATCCGCCACCTCGATCTGCCAATGACACCGAACCGGATCTGGTCGGCGCTGCGCGACGCCCAGACTCATCTACAAACTAAGTAATTTCGTATTGCGCAAGCTTCCGGGCGCGCGTGCGGGGGGAGGATACTATGGCGGTTTACGATGGCGTCGTCATCGGCGCAGGACATAACGGGCTCACGCTCGCGGCCTACCTTTCACGTGCCGGGATGAAGGTCGCGGTGCTGGAACGCAACGCAAAAATCGGCGGGGGCACCAGCACGGACGAGCCCACCCTGCCCGGCTATCGTTTTAATCTGCATTCGAATTTCTTCATGGGCTTCCGCCACAGCCCGCTGGTGCGCGACCTCGAGCTGCACCGGTTCGGCTTCTCCTATATCGAGCCGCTGGTGCAGCAGGCAGCCGCGTTCCGGGACGGCACCTGCGTCGTGATCCACAAGGACCTCGACGCCACCTGCGCCTCGCTGGCACGCTTCTCCAAGCGCGACGCCGAGACCTTCCGCGAGCTGCATCACATCTACGGGCAGCAGATGCGGCCGCTGCTGGTCGCGCTGCAGTTCAACGCGCCGCTGCCGATCAACGAGCTGCGCGACAGATTGTCGGGCCCGCAGGCCAAGGAGTTCCTGTCGCACGCGCAGCACGACCTGTTCAGCGTCGTGCGCAAGCATTTTGACGACGATCGCATCCGCACGCTGTTCACCTCCTACATGCACGTCATCACCACCGAGAACGAGCCCGGCGCCGGCATGGTTTTTCCGGGCATCTTCTCCAACGTGATGGAGTTCACGCTGCCGGTCGGCGGCGCCGTCAGCCTGCCGCTGGCGCTCACCCGCATCATCGAGGCGGCCGGCGGCGCGGTGCTGACGAACTCCGACGTGAAGGAGATCCGGGTGCAGAACGGCCGCGCCACCGGCGTGCGCCTCGCCAACGGCGAAACGATCGAGGCGCGCCAGATCGTCGCCAGCGCGATCGACGCGCCTCGCACCATGCACTTGGCCGGCGAGCAGCTTTTCCCCGAAGAGGTGCGCAGCAAGCTCAACAACTGGCACTGGGGCAACCACAGCCTAGTCACGCTGCATCTCGCGCTGCGCGAACGGCCGCTCTACAAATCGCGCGAATTCGACCCGGACATCGACAAGGCGTTCAACATCTTCTTCGGCATGGACGACATCGACCAGGTGGCGCAGTGCTTCGACCAATGCGCCGCGAAGAAGTTCCCGGACGTGCTGATGGGCAACGGCGCCTGCAACAGCCACGTCGATCCGACCTACGCACCGGCGGACGGGCACTCGGCTTTCTGGTGGCCGTTCGCGCCCTACGCGGTGGAGGGCGATCCGAAGAACTGGGACAAGGACAAGGAGCACTACACCCAGCGGGTGCTCGATGTCTGGCGCGAGTATGCGACCAACCTCGGCGACGATAACGTGCGCGCCAAGTATCTGTTCACGCCGCTCGACGTGGAGCGGCTGAATGCCAACATGCATGCCGGGGCGGTGCGGATGGGGGCCTACATCCCGTCGCAGCTCGGCATCAACCGGCCGCATCCGCTGCTCTCAGGGACGCGCACACCTGTCGAAGGGCTGTACCTCTGCGGCTCGTCGACCGGCAACGGCGGCGGCATCAATGGCGCGCCCGGCTACATCGCCGCCAATGCGGTGATGGACGATCTCAAGCTGGAGCGGCCCTGGACGCGCGTACCGCCGCCGGAGTGGCGGCATTAGAAAGCAAGGCTCCGAACCTCCGTCATGCCCGGCCTTGTGCCGGGCATTCACGTCTCCTATCCGCTCGCGAGAAAAGACCCGGATGGCCGGGACAAAGCCGGCCATGACGAAAGAGAGGCGCTCGTTGCCTCCTCGCAATTGGTGCGCTCTAGAAATTCCGCGCGGCGAAGTCCAACAGGCCGCGGTCGCGGCCGCGCGGCGCGATCAGCGAGAGACCGATCGGACAGCCCTCGCTGCGTCCGAGCGGGAGGCTGATCTGCGGCAACCGCGCCAGCCCGGCGATGCACAGCAGCGCGAAGGCGCGGGCCCGGAACACTTCCAGCTCTCCCGGCGGCGTGTTCAGTTTCGGCGCGATCCCGGGGCCGGTCGGCAGGCAAAGTAGCGCGTCGCCGCCGAGCAGCCGATCCATATGCGCGGCGACCTGCTCGCGCTTCGGCTTCATAGCCGCGACGTCTTCCGACTTGATGGTGCGCGCCCATTGCATGCGCTCGCGAACGCCGGGGCCGAAGGTCGGGTCGTAGCGCTCGACCCAGTCGCGATGCTCGGTCCAGATCTCCGCGCCCTGCAGCACGCGGAAGATGCCGGCCCATTCGGCCGGCTGGTCGGTGTAGACGTTCACTTCCTGCACCTCGGTGAACGCCGACTTCGCTTTGGCGAGCCCGTCCCGCAGCGCAGCGGCGATCTCCGGTTCCACTTGCGCGAAAGCGTCCTTGGCGATCAGCAGCCGCTTCGGCGTGAACGCCGCTGCCTGCGGCAGCAGGACGTCGCCGACGCGGCGCATCATCTCGGCATCGCGCGCGAACCAGCCGACCGTATCGAACCCGGCGGCGAGCGACGCGATCCCGTCGGCCGGCACCAGCCCGTGCGAGGTGCGGATGCCGAACACGCCGCAGTAGCTCGCCGGCAGCCGCACCGAGCCGCCGCAGTCGGTGCCGAGCGCGAAGTCGACGACGCCTCCCGCGACCGCCGAGGCCGAGCCGCTGGAGGAGCCGCCGGGAATCCGTCCCGGCGCGTTGGAATTCACCGGCGTGCCGTAGTGGACGTTCTCGCCGTTCAGGCTGTAGGCGAGCTCGTCGGTGTGGGTCTTGCCGATCATCTCGGCGCCGGCGTCGAGCAGCTGCTGCACCGTCGAGGCGGTGCGCTCGGCCGGCCCGTGCGTCTCCGGCCACAGCGGATGGCCGTTGCCGGTCTTGTGGCCGGCGATGTCGTACATGTCCTTGGCCGCGAAGGTCAGCCCGGCAAGCGGTCCCTTGCCGCTTCCCGGAAGAGCGACGTGAGTGTCGCGGACGAAGGCATTGAGCTGATCTTGCATCACGACACTCATGGCTGGTGCGGCTTCGGCGGGCTTATCCGCGAGGCGTTCCTGAGTGTCAACAAAGTGTCGCCCGGTGAAAACGAGCGGGCGTTCACGACCGGCGCGGATAGATGATGATCGAGAGGTACTGCATGGGCGCGTCGATCAGCTCTTCCGGGCCGTGGCGGGCGCCGGCGTCAAAGAACAGCGCGTCGCCCGGCTCCATCACATAGCTGCGGTCGCCATGCCGGTAGCGCACTTTTCCGGACAGCATGTAGAGGAACTCGACCCCGGCATGCCGGAATTGCGTGTACGGAACCGCGTCTTGCTTGAGCGTGATCAGGTACGGCTCGACGCCGATCTCGCCGGCGAGCGAATGTCCCAGCAGGTCGTAAAGATGGCCGGCTTTGGTGCCGCGCCGCTCGATCCGCACGCCGCTGCCCCCCTTCACGAACGAACAGTCGCGCCGCTCCTCGGTCTCGGCGAATAGCCGGCTGATCGGCACGTTGAGCGCCTTGGCGAGCGCGTCGAGCGTCGCCAGCGAGGGCGAGATGGCGCCGTTCTCGATCTTCGACAGCATGCCGGCAGAAATATCCGCAGCGAGCCCGAGCTCCGCCACGGTCAGGTCGAGCGACTTACGCAGGCGCCGCACCTCCAGCCCGATCCCGGCTTCCAGCGTGCGCACGGGTTCGGTCGGCGCCGAGGAACCGGTGCGCAGCTCGCCGCCGGCGCTCTTATTCGCGCGTGGCGCACGCGCAACGCTCGGGGTCGTTTTGCTGGTGGCACGCACCATGTCTGTTTTCCTGTCGCGAAACAATTGTGACTGTGGATTGACACTGCGTCTTCGGGATGCAACGTATGATTAGTCCCCTGCACCACCCCGGGAAAGAGGCGTTGGCGGATGTGCGGCATCGTCGGGCTATTTCTGAAGGATTCGTCGCTCGAGCCGGAGCTCGGCGCGCTCACCGCCGGCATGCTCGGCACGCTGTGCGACCGCGGGCCGGATTCGGCCGGCTTCGCGGTCTACGCGGGTGAAACGCCCGGCGCCGTCAAGCTGACGCTGCGCGCCCCGCCGGCGTTCGACTTCGGAGCGCTGATGCACCGCCTGGGCGCCGCCGCCGGCGCCCCTCTCAAGCACACGATCCGCGATACCCATGCGATCGTCGCGGTGCCGCGGCAGCACGAAACGGCGCTGCAGGCCGAGCTGGCGGGCGAACCGGGGGTCAGCATCGTCGGCAGCGGCAAGCGCATGGAGATCTTCAAGGAGGTTGGCCGTCCCGACCAGGTCGCCGAACGCTTCGGCCTCGGCAGCATGACCGGCACCCACGCCATCGGCCACACCCGCATGGCGACCGAATCCGCGGTGACGACCAACGGCGCGCATCCGTTCACCACCGGCCCGGATCAGTGCCTGGTGCACAACGGCTCGCTGTCCAACCATAATGCGGTCCGCCGCGAGCTAATCCGCAACGGCTTGAGCTTCCAGACCGAGAACGACACCGAGGT
>DASWSO010000782.1:0-1649 GCA_036402635.1 Xanthobacteraceae bacterium | reverse complement strand
GCGACCAGCACCATGGTGCATTCCAAGGTCACCATCATCGACAACCGGCTGTTGCGGATCGGCTCGGCGAACCTCAACAATCGCTCGATGGGAGCCGACACCGAGTGCGACCTGATCTTCGAGGCGACGAACGAAGACCATCGCGCCCACATTGCCGAGATCCGCAATCGCCTGCTCGGCGAGCACTGCGGGACCAATGCACGGGAGATCGCCGCGAGCTTACGCCGCACCGGATCGCTGCTCGCGACGGCAGAAAAGGTCTCCCATAACGGGCATAGTCTGCGGCCGATCGACGACGGCGAGCCCGACCCGGACGAGCTCTCCGCCGCGATCGAGGAGGTGGCCGACCCGGCGCGGCCGCTGGCGGCCGAGCTGGTGCTCGATCAGAAGGGAAGCAGGCTCTCGCGCATGCAGGTTTCGACCCTGCTCAAGATCGTGCTCGCCGCGCTGCTGGTGATCGCGCTGCCGCTCACGTGGCAGTACACGCCGCTGTCGACGCTCGCGAACCCCGATGTGGTGCGGGCGAGCCTGTCGGCGGTCGCCGAAAGCCGCTGGGCGCCGTTCGCCGTGGTGGCGATCTTCGTCTCCGCCGGCCTGGTGGCGTTCCCGGTGCTGGTGCTGATCGCGGTCACCGCCGCCACCTTCGGGCCGTTCTACGGCCTGCTGTATGCGGCGCTCGGCAGCCTTTCGAGCGCGCTCGTCACCTACCTGATCGGCGCGCGGCTCGGAAAGGACATGTTGCGCGCCATGCTGGGGCCGCGGCTCGACCGCATCCGCCGCCACATCGTCAACCAGGGCGTGATCTCGGTCGCCGCCGTCCGGGTGGTGCCGGTGGCGCCGTTCACGCTGGTGAACCTGGTTGCGGGCGCGAGCCAGATCCGGCTGCAGGATTTCCTCGCCGGCACCGTGCTCGGGATGGCGCCCGGCTGGATCGTGATGTCGGCGCTCGGCCACCAGATCTTCCAGATCATCACCCAGCCGACCGCCACCAACGTGGCGCTGCTCGGCGCCGCCATCGTCGCCTGGATCGCCGTCTCGGTCGGCATCCAGATTCTCGTCTCCAAGTACCGGAGAGCCTGACCCTTGCACCCGGAGCCGGGCCGGGTCCGGATCGCGACCTGGAACATCCGCGGCGGCGTCGGCCTCGACCGCCGCTTCGATCTCGATCGCATCGTGCGCGTGCTCAAGCGCGCCGAGCCGGATGTGGTGGCGCTGCAGGAGGTCGATTCCCGCCGCGGCACGCCGGCGCACGAGCACCCGTTCATCCTGCTGCGCCGCGCGCTCGGCGAGCACTGCGTCGAAGCCAAATCCATCATCAGCGCCGACGGCGAGTACGGCCAGATCCTGATCAGCCGCTGGCCGCTCTCGGAGATCAAGATCCACGACATCTCGGTGAGCGGCCGCGAGCCGCGCCGCGCCATCGAGACCGACGTGCAGACACCCTACGGGCCGCTGCGCGTGGTCGCCACGCATCTCGGCTTGAGCTTCGAGGAGCGCGGCCGGCAGACCGAGGCGCTGGTCGCGATGGCGACGCGCGCGCCGCACACCACCGTGATGATCGGCGACTTCAACGACTGGATCTGGCGCGGCTCGGTGCAGAACGCGATCCACAAGGTGCTGCCGGCGCGCACCTGGATCCGCACCTTCCC
>DASWSO010000781.1:0-3202 GCA_036402635.1 Xanthobacteraceae bacterium | reverse complement strand
CCGCCAGCACGACGGCGCGGGCCGCGATCGCGCCGTGCGGCGTCTCGATGCGGACGCGCGGCCCGGAATGATCGATCAGCGTCACCGGAGCATCGAGCCGGACGTCGAGCCCGGCGGCGTAAGCCTGCACCAGCGTGCCGTAACCCTCGGCCACGCGCCAGTTCACGCCGGTGTCGTGATAGCGGTTGAAATCGCGCACCGAAAGCGCGTCGAGCTCGACCGCATTGGCATAGGTGCTGACCGCGTTGAGCAACGGGGTCCAGCGGCAGCCGGGCTCGAGCAACGCGGCGGCCGGCCGGTCGTCGGCCTCGTCTGCCGCTTCCTCGACCC
The DNA here is from genome assembly GCA_036402635.1 of Xanthobacteraceae bacterium. Lineage (GTDB taxonomy): Bacteria > Pseudomonadota > Alphaproteobacteria > Rhizobiales > Xanthobacteraceae > DASWSO01. Next base: position 2,872 of record DASWSO010000781.1, on the reverse strand, counting down.
GCTCGTAGAAGCGCGCCATGGCGGCGCGGAAATCGCGCTGCTCGGCGGCGCCGAAGTTCACATCCAGCGACGGGCGCTGCCACGGTGCCGGCAGCTTATCAACCGAGAAGCCGCGCTCTTCAGCGATTGCGGCCCATTCATTCTCAGGGCCGGAATGCAGCCAGCCGCAGCCGAGATCGAGCGCGTGGCCGGACGGATCGCGCACCGTCCAGGCGCGGCCGCCGGTGCGCGAGCGCGCCTCCAGCACCAGCACCGAATGCCCGGCCGAGCGGAGACGCTGCGCGGCGGCGAGGCCGGCCGCGCCGGCGCCGACCACAACGGCGTCGACCTCCTGCATTCAGGCGCTGGCGCGGCGGCTACTCAGCCTTGCCGCCGCCGAGCTGCTTGAGCTTGGCGAACACCGCCTCGACGTTGAGGTCTTCGCCGGGCCGCTTCGGCCGGTCGCCTTCGTCCTCGTCGTCGGCCGGTGCCGTGGTGGTTTCGGCCGGCAGCAGCGTGGCGCCGCGGTCGAGCTCCACCGGCTTCTCCTTGGCGGCGCGCTGCACTTCCAGGTCGAGGTCGAGCTGCGAGCAGAGCCCGAGCGTGACCGGGTCCATCGGCGAGAGGTTGGAGGCGTTCCAGTGGCTGCGCTCGCGAATCGACTGGATCGTGCTCTTGGTGGTGCCGACCAGCCGCATGATCTGGCTGTCCTTGAGCTCCGGATGGCTGCGCAGCAGCCACAGGATCGCATTCGGGCGGTCCTGCCGGCGCGACACCGGGGTGTACCGCGGGCCGCGCTTGGCCTTCGGCGCCGGCAGCCGCACCTTCGGGTCGGCGAGCTTCAGGCGGACTTCCGGATCCTTCTCGGCCTCGTCGATCTCCTCGCGGGAGAGCTGGCTGGTGGTGATCGGATCCATCCCCTTGATCCCCTGGGCGGCGTCGCCGTCGGCGATCGCCTTCACCTCCAGCGGGTGCAGTTTGCAGAAGTCGGCGATCTGGTCGAACGACAGCGACGTGTTCTCCACGAGCCAAACGGCGGTCGCCTTCGGCATCAGCGGCTGATGTGACATGGCAAATATCCTCGTAGGCTGCGCCCGCCTTGCCGGCGCAGCGGTCAAGTCATCGGTGATGACTGGAATTCGCCTGGAATATAGGCGGGCGCGGCCGCCGTGTCCATTGTGGGTTGCCGCAACCGGCGGCTGCCGCCGGTCCGGCTCTGCCCCTTGACGGCGGCGCCGGGGCCGCAGATAGCCGCGAGGCCACGTTCATTGCCGCCGGTGTCGCGCGGCGGTTCCGGAGCCCGCATGGCGGTCTACACCGATGTCTCGGCAGAGGAGCTGGTCGCCTTCCTCGCCGACTACGATCTCGGCGAGCTGCTCTCCTACAAGGGCATCGCCGAGGGGGTGGAGAACTCCAACTACCTCGTGCATGCGAGCGGCGGCTATTTCATCCTCACCCTGTACGAGAAGCGGGTCGACCGCGGCGACCTGCCGTTCTTCATCGGGCTGATGCAGCACCTGGCGGCGCGCGGCCTCACCTGCCCGCAGCCGGTGCGCAACCGCCACGGCGAGGCGCTCGGCGTGCTGGCCGGCCGGCCGGCCGCGGTGGTGACGTTCCTGGAGGGGATGTGGATCCGGCGCCCGGCGGCGTGGCATTGCGCCGCGCTCGGCGAGGCGCTGGCGCGGCTGCATCTCGCCGGCGCCGACTTCCCGCTGCAGCGCCCGAACGCGCTCTCGCTCGTCGGCTGGCGCCCGCTCTATGAGGCGGCGAGGGCGCGCGCCGACACGCTGCAGCCGGGGCTCGGCGCCACCATCGCGGCCGAGCTCGATGTGCTCGAAGGCGCCTGGCCGAAGGGGCTGCCGAGCGGCGTCATCCACGCCGACCTGTTCCCCGACAACGTGTTCTTCCTCGGCAACCAGCTGTCCGGGCTGATCGACTTCTATTTCGCCTGCACCGACACGCTCGCCTACGATGTCGCGGTCTGCCTCAATGCCTGGTGCTTCGAGCCGGACCTCTCGTTCAACGTCACCAAGGGGCGCGCGCTGCTGCAGGGCTACAACAAGGTGCGGCCGCTCTCGGCCGCCGAGCAGGGCGCGCTGCCGATGCTCTCGCGCGGCGCCGCGCTGCGCTTCCTGCTGACCCGGCTGGTGGACTGGCTCAACGTGCCGCCGGGCGCGCTGGTGCGCCCGAAGGACCCGCTCGAATACCTGCGCAAGCTGCGCTTCCACCAACGCGTCGCCGACGTCACCGGCTATGGGATCGCCGCATGAGCACCGACACCGCGGCCGAGCCGATTGTCAGCGTCTATACGGACGGCGCCTGCTCGGGCAATCCCGGACCGGGCGGCTGGGGCGCGATCCTGCGCTGGGCGAACCACGAGAAGGAGCTGTCCGGCGGCGAGCCGCACACCACCAACAACCGCATGGAGCTGATGGCGGCGATCGCCGCGCTGGAATCGCTGACGCGGCCCTGCTCGGTCGACCTGCACACCGACTCGCAGTACCTGCGCCACGGCATCACCCAATGGATCCACGGCTGGAAGCGCAACGGCTGGCGCACCGCCGACAAGAAGCCGGTGAAGAACGTCGAGCTGTGGCAGCGGCTCGAAGCCGCGCTGGAGCGGCATCAGGTGCGCTGGCACTGGGTGCGCGGCCATGCCGGCCATGAGCTCAACGAGCGCGCCGACGTGCTCGCGCGCGGCGGCATCGCGGCGCTCCGCGCCGAGCTGCACGCCCGCAAGGCGTGACCGCATGCCGCGCATGGCCGCGAGCCGTAGATGGCGATCGTCTTCCATAGCCTGAGGGTCGCCGACGTCCGCCGCGAGACGCCCGCGGCGGTATCGATCGCGTTCGCGGTGCCGCCGGAGCTCGCCGATGACTACCGCTTCGTACCC
>DASWSO010000780.1:0-3791 GCA_036402635.1 Xanthobacteraceae bacterium | reverse complement strand
AATTGGCAGCTCTATACGCAGCTTTACTGGCGCTATGGCCTGACCCTGCCGGCGGGCTCCTGCTATTCGGTCGGCCTCGGCGGCCATCTCTGCGGCGGCGGCTATGGTTTGTTGTCACGCCTGTTCGGGCTGACCGTCGATTGGCTCACCGGCGTTCACGTCGTGACACTGGGCGGGAACGGCAATGCTGCTGCCAATCATGTCACCAAGGACGGCTCGCCCGATGCTGCAGCCAGTGACTTGTTCTGGGCCCACACCGGCGGAGGGGGCGGCAACTTCGGCCTGATCACACGCTATGAATTTGCCGCGCTGCCTGCCGCTCCGCAGCGGGCCGAGCTGTTCAATGTCAGCTGGTCCTGGAACGACATCAAGCGCAACGGCGGCTTCGCGTATTTCAGCCGGATCGTGGCTTGCTTCGAAGAATTGACCGGCAGCATGCCGCCGAGCTTCTTCGGCTTGCTGAAGCTGCAGCACGAGGCCGCCGGCGCCGTCGCGCTGGTCGCGCAGGGGGTCTATGACGGGCCGCCGCGATCAGCCGCATCGTCGCCGCTCGTTCAGGAGCTCACGAGAGCTTTCCTCCGCTTCGGTCTCTGCGAATGCGCGGTGGCGCCGACCTGCGCGATCGTCGGCCATCCGATCTACCTTCCGTGCCCGGTGCCCTACCAGGATCTGACCTGGTGGGAGGCGGTCCAGACCAACAGCGGGTCGGGTCCCAATCAGAAGGGCAAGTACAAGTCGGCCTACATGCGAACGTTCTCGGCCGATCAGGTGGCGACCATCTACCGACACCTCACGACGCTTCCGAAGCGCGCGGACGGCAGGGCGGTGGCGATGCCGGAGATGGCGCAGTCGCTGCTGCAGGTCGACAGCTACGGCTGGCGGATCAACGATGTCGCGCGGGACGCGACCGCGGTCTGGCAGCGCCGATCGATGCTGAAGCTGCAGTACCAGACTTATTGGCAGGCGGTAGAAACCGGTCCGGACCCGGGCGACCCGCACATCGCGTGGATCCGCGATTTCTATCGCGACGTTTATGCCACCAGCGGCGGCATCCCCGATCCCGAACGCGATCCCGCGCATAGCGTCGACGGTTGTTACATCAACTATCCCGACGTCGATTTGAACGACTACGGCCGCGACACGGCGCTGCGGCTCTATTACGGCGGCAATCTGCCCCGGCTGATACGCGCGAAGCAGCGCTGGGATCCGGCCAATTACTTCCAGAACCGGCAGTCGATCCCGCCGGCCTGATTGCCGACGCGCCAACTGGCGCGCCGGTCGAAGCGCCGAATGTCGGCCGGACGCCGGATTTGACGCCCGTCAAGGATGCCGAGTGTCGGCCATGCGAACCATTCCGTGCCGACGCGGTTGATGTGGCGGGCGCGCGGATCAGGCGACCACGACGGCCTTGCGGAACCCGGAGCAGGCACATGGACTCGGCGGTGTCCACGCTTGCGGTCACCTTCACGGTGAACGGCGAGCGGCACTCCCTCACGCTGGATGCCCGCACCACGCTGCTCGATGCCTTGCGGGAGCACCTGCGGCTCACCGGGACCAAGAAGGGCTGCGACCTCGGCCAGTGCGGCGCCTGCACCGTGCTGATCGACGGCAAGCGGGTGAATGCCTGCCTGACCCTGGCGGTGCGGCTGGAGGGCAGGACGGTCACCACGATCGAGGGCCTGGCCGGCGCCGACGGCGCGCTGCATCCGCTGCAGCAGGCGTTCATCGATCACGACGCGTTCCAGTGCGGCTACTGTACGCCCGGGCAGATCGTTGCCGGCGTGGCGTGCATCGCCGAAGGCCACACCGGAAGCCCCGCTGAGATCCGCGAGTTCATGAGCGGCAACATCTGCCGCTGCGGCGCCTACACCAACATCGTGGCGGCGATCGAAGCCGTGGCACGGCCGGGAGCGTGACGCGATGCGGCCTTTCACGCTGGAACGTCCGCGCGACCTGCTGGAGATCGTCGCGCTCGGCGCCGAAGCCGGGCGCAACGACGCCGAAGCCGAATACATCGCCGGCGGCACCGAGATGCTGCAACTGCTGAAGGACGGCGTGCGCAGTCCGGTCGTGCTGGTCGATCTGCTGGCGCATGACGGGCTCGACGGTCGCATCGAACAGCGCGACGGCGTGTTGCGGCTGGGCGCGCGCGCCACGATGGCCGAGACCGCGGATCATCCGCTGGTGCGCCAGCACATGCCGTTCGTGTCGCAGGCGCTGCTGCTCTCCGCCTCGCAGCAGGTGCGCAACGCCGCGACCGTCGCCGGCAACCTGCTGCAGCGCACGCGCTGCTCCTATTTCCGCGACATCGGGTTCGCGGCCTGCAACAAGCGCGCCCCGGCTTCCGGCTGCGCCGCGCTCGACGGCGCCAATCGCATGCACGCGATTCTGGGTACCTCGGAGCATTGCATCGCCACCCACGCATCCGATTTCGCCGTGCCGCTGGTGGCGCTCGACGCGACTGTGCGCCTGCGCGCCGGTCAGCGCGATCGGGGGCTGCCGCTGGCCGCGTTCCATCGCCTGCCGGGCGACAGCCCGCATATCGAGGCGGCGATCGAACCGGGCGAAGTGATCACCGCGATCGAGATTCCGCTGCTGCCGGCGGCGCGCCGCTCGCATTACCTGAAGGTGCGCGATCGCATGTCGTTCGAGTTCGCGCTTGTCTCCGCGGCGGTGGCGCTCGATATCGATGGCGGTGCGATCCGCGAGGCGCGTATCGCCTGCGGCGGCGTGGGGACGAAACCGTGGCGCATGCCGACCGTGGAGGCGGCGCTGCGTGGGCGCCCGCCGACCACCGAAAGCTTCCGCGACGCTGCCGCACGTGCCGGCGAGGGCGCGCTGCCGCGCACCCATAACGGATTCAAGGTCGAGCTGATGCAACGCACCATCGCGCGCGCGCTGGAAACCGTGGCGGCTTTGCCATGAACGCATCGATCGGACAGCCGGTCAGCCGGGTCGACGGACGCCTGAAAGTCACCGGCGCGGCGCGTTACGCCGCCGAGTTCGATCCCGGCGGCAAGCTCGCCTACGCGGTGATCGTCGACAGCACGATCGCGAAGGGCCGCATCACGGCGATCGATGCGGCGCGAGCCGAGCAGGCTTCCGGTGTCATTGCCGTCATCACGCACCTCAATGCGCCGCGTCTGCCGTATTCGCCGCACAAGGGCATGGTGGATCCGGAACTGGGCGAGCGGCTGCACGTGTTCCAGGACGACCAGGTCCGCTTCAACGGCCAGCCGGTCGCGGTAGTCGTGGCCGAGAGTTTCGAACAGGCGACGTACGCCGCCGAGCTGCTGACGATCAGCTATGCGGAGGAACCCGCCGCCACCCGTTTCGAGCCGGCTTTCGCGAAGGCGAAGCGACCGCGCAAGGTCGAGGACGACACCGGCGAAGAACTGCCGCCGGAGCTCTCCCGCGGCGACTCCGCGAAAGCGCTGGCCGAGGCGGAGGTCAAGGTCGATGAGCGCTACTTCATCCCGCGCGAGAACCACAACCCGATCGAGCTGCATGCCACCGTCGCCAAGTGGGACGGCGACAAGCTGACGCTGTGGGACAAGTCACAGTGGGTGCACAACACCGCGGCCGAGGTCGCGGCGGTGTTCGGGATCGCCGCCGCCGATGTACGGGTGATCTCGCCGTTCGTCGGCGGCGCCTTCGGTTCCTCGTTGCGCACCTGGCCGCACGTGAGCATCGCGGCGCTCGCCGCACGCGCCGTCGGCCGGGCGGTGAAGCTCGTGCTCACGCGCCGGCAGGAATTCTTCGGTACCGGCTTCCGCCCAACCACCGACCAG
>DASWSO010000779.1:0-4202 GCA_036402635.1 Xanthobacteraceae bacterium | reverse complement strand
GATCGAGCCAAACGCGCCCAGGATCGCGCCCACCCAGAAGCTGCCGTTGATGACGAGGTCGGTCCAGCCGCGCACGCGCGCCGGGATCAGCTCCTGAATGGTGGAATTGATCGCCGCGTACTCGCCGCCGATGCCGGCTCCGGTGAAGAAGCGGAACAGCGCGAAGCTCCACAAGCTCCAGGAGAACGCGGTGGCGGCGGTAGCGATCAGGTAGACGGCGAGGGTGATGAAAAACAACTTCTTGCGTCCGAGCCGATCGGTGAGCCAGCCGAAGAACAGCGCGCCCAACACCGCGCCGGCGAGGTAGGCGCTGCCGGTGATGCCGATGTCGGCATTGGAAAAGTGCAGCACCGGGCTCGCCTTCAGCGCGCCAGCGAGCGTGCCGGCGAGCGTCACTTCGAGCCCATCCAGAATCCAGGTCACGCCGAGCGCGACCACGACCAGCGTGTGGAAGCGGCCCCAAGGCAGCCGGTCGAGCCGCGCCGGGATGTCGGTTTCGACCAGGGCGGCCGAGGTTGCTTCGGTGCCCGGCACCACGGTGGCACTCATACGAGACCCCTCACTCGGAAGGCCGGCGCGACCACGCCTGACCCGGTTTTCGGTCACCTCCGGCCGCATTTCGTCCCAACAATAGCGCCGCCTGCGCCGTTTTCGTGCCCGCAGGGGGTCGCATTGTCGTGGCCCATTCGGTAAGCCGTCCAACTGCGTACGGTATTTTAGGAGGACAATTCATGAGCGTGGTGAAACAGGGAAGGCCCGACGAGAAGGCCGACAAGCCCGCGGATGAGGCGTTGGCCACCGTCGCGAATGTCGAGGGCGAGATCCGAGAATTCGTACGCCGCGATGTGGTCGTCGGCCGTCGCCCGCCGGCTCCGGGCGACCAGACCGATCTCGGCGCCAACAACATCAACTTCCTGATCGACCGAGTGGCGGGTACGTCGATCCGCGAGATCGACAACCTGATCTCCGAACTGCAGGGCATCCGCGAATATCTGCGCGCCGAAGGCGAGCGGGTGCAGCGCGAGATCGCCAGCTATGCGCAGGCGAGCCAGGCCGCGATGGCGTCGGCCAAGATCATCGCCGACAGCATGGGGCAGTGGAAGAACGTCAGCGCTCCGGCGGCTCCGGTCCGCAACGAGCGCGCCTGATCCGACGTCTGAAGCGGACCAGGCGGCTGCGCGGCAAGGCCCCCGCGCGGTCGCCGGGCGTCGTCATCTACGCCGCGTTTATCTACGCCGCGGCGCAATCCCGGTATTCTCATCCGGGATCTTGCGCGCGCCCGCAGCCATTTCCATGCAGGTGAGCAGCTCGACGTAGCTCGGCGGCCCGCCCATCTTGGTCATCTCGACGCAGCGGGTCTTGTCCGCGGCTGCGAACGTACCCCAGTCCCGCACCAGCTGATCGCGCGCCTTGGCCTCGCTGCCGAGACAACCGTCGATGTTCGGACGCACCACGATTCCGCTGTTGGCGCCGGCGCGGCAGGTCGGACCCATATCGAGGTCCGGGACCTTGTCGGCAGCCGCGACGATAAGCTGGGTGGCGAGCGCGAGCGCAGTGAGAGGAAGCGGCATCGCGGTGCTCCTTTTGCTCCGGTCGGCCCGAGTCAACGCCGAGACCACCCGCTAAGTTGCCTAGCTGACGCGCGATCGCCACGCGCCTGCCCTCGACTTCCAATCGACGGGCGAAAACTCTCCGGCTACTATGACGGCGCGCCGCGGGGCATTTTGCGGCAGCGACGGGGATCATCAGCAATGAAATATCTGCCGGCGTGGGCGCTCGGCGCCATGGGAACCGCGTTCTGTGCGATCTGGCCGGCCGCGGCGCAGCCGGGCGCACCCGGGACCGTCTGGCCGGACCCGCCCGGAGCTTCCGCTCCGGCACGGCCAGGGCAGACCCGCCCGGCCGCACGGCCACCCGCGCAAGCCCCGGCGGCGGCGCCTGCACCGGCGCCCGACGGAGCCCCCGCGGCCCGACCGGCGGCTCCCAGGCCGGCGGCGGCGAAACCGGCCAAGCCGGCCACTCCTAAAACGGCCGCGGCGGGCCGGGCGCAGGCGGTAGCCTGTGACGGGCCGTTCTCCAAGGACAGCAGCCACATCCGGTTGGCGCAGACCTTCGGCAACGACAACGTGGTGTTCACTACGGTTGATGGACCGGAAGGCACCAAGCTCAACGCCAGCGTGGTGTTTCCGAAGGATCCGAAGCGGCGGCTGGAAGTGCTGTGGCACGATGAAGAGAAGCGGACGCGGCCCTCGACCATCGTCGTCAACGGCAGCTCGAGCTGGAGCGCGCCAAAAGGCCTGAAGGTTGGCAGCCAGCTCGCCGACGTCGAGAAACAGAACGGCAAGCCGTTCAAGATCAGCGGCTTCGACTGGGACAACGGCGGCGCCGTGACGGATTGGGACGGCGGCGCCTTGGATTCGCTGCCGGGCGGCTGCCGCATCGGCGTGCGCTTCGCGCCGGATCCGAAGGCCCCCAAGGAGCCGCGCGAGAAGGTGGTGGGCGATACCGAATTTCCCTCCACCGACCCGAACATGCGGGCCGTCAAGCCGAAGGTCTCGGAAATGCTGATCGGCTATCCGCAGTAGGGGAAAAAAAGCCCCGGCCGCAGCCGGGGCTCCGGTTCGGAAGGTCCGCGCGCGGATCAGCCGCGGTGGACGATCTTCTTCTTCACCACGGTGCCATTGCCGCGGTGCTTGATCACGACCTTCTTGGTCGCGCCGTGATGGCGTCCCTGCGCCCAGCCGCGATGCAGCCCGCGGTCGTGTCGCACGATCACCTTCTTGGTCATGCCGGCGCGCCCGTGCTTCACCTTCACGACCTTGTCGGCATGGCGGCCGGGTGCGGCGCCGGCGTCGCTCGTGAACGCCGGGACCGACAGGCCGAGCGCCGCAACCGCGGCGAGCGCGAGAGCAAGTTTCCTCATGGAACCCTCCTGGTGTGCGAAGTGCAGATATGCGCTTCACCAACGTAAATACATATTCTTTGAGGCTGTTCCGTGAGTTACGTACATTTCACGAACATGAGTACTTGTTAATTCCTCTATGAACACTTGTTCGGCCAGATGAATACTTGTTAAGCGCCGGACGCAGACAATTTGTTAACAAATCGTTTCGATGTTTCATGGGCGAAACAGAGGGCGACAACACGCCGAAACAGCCCCGGCGTATGAGTGTGTGAATCAGATCCACACGGCTCGAAGGCTCTCCATGATCGTCCTCTCCGTCGTCAGCGCCGGTTTCGCCATGCTCATCCTGATCGCGCTGGTGCTCTGGCGCGCCGGGGCCAGCGAGCCGCGGACCTGAGGCGCAAGCGATGGTCGACAAAGCTGGATTGCAGTTCATCGGCTGGGTGTTCGGCGGCGCCTTCGGTGGCGTGCTGATGATCGCCGCCGTGCTGGTCGGGCAGGCCGCCGCGGAGGGAAATCCGCAACGCGCCGACCAGGGCGCCTACAGCCTCTCGGCCGGTCCGCGCTGAGTTAATGCTTAACTCTTTGAACCGGAGACGGCGCGCAAGCGACGAAACATTCGGGACCTCGGGGAAATAATCGGCGACAAACGCACGAAACCTACGGGCGATACCAGGGTTTAACGACAAGCGGAGCAGCCCAACAAAAGGGCGCCCGCAACGAGGCGGAGAACGGCGATGACCAAGTTGAGCCCGCGATTTTTCGTCTTGCCGGTCTTGGCCGTGCTGGTGATCGGCGCGCTGCCGGCGCCGGTGGAGACCAGCCGCGCCGACGCCGCCAGCAGCGGTTGCGGCCCGGCCATCGGGCAGATTGCCGATACCGGAATTCGCGCCGCGCTGGAGCGGTTCGACCGCACCCAGTCGGCGGCGGCGGCGAAGATTTGCGCGTTCTACCGCAACAACCTGGAGAGCACCGGGCGCTGACGCGCCGGCTTTGCAGAGACGAGCTTCACTAGGCCTCACGGCCTCCAAGACCCGGATCGCGGATGCCCACGCGATCCGGGTTTTCTTTTTCAGTCTTCGCCGTCTTGCTAGCTTCGTGCCTCCACCAAGGAGCAGCCGTTGACCGGCACCGCACATCAGCAGCGCGCGCTTTCGGTTGCCGACCTCCGTGCCTTTATCGCTGACCGGCCGGAGATCCGCGTCGACTTGCGCCAAGGCGATGAGTGGAGCCGCACATTGCTGACCGCCTACAGCGACCTTCTGGTCGTGAGCGAATTCGGCTTTGTCTGCACGCT
>DASWSO010000778.1:0-1788 GCA_036402635.1 Xanthobacteraceae bacterium | reverse complement strand
TCGAAGGCATGGCCCGGCTGGGCTTCGGCGCCAGCGAGCCACTGTCCCGGTCCGGCCCAGACGAAGGCAACCGGTCCTGACGAGATGCGGTGTGGCCTATCCGGCAACTCGAGCCCGAACGCCTCACGCACACGGCTCGCGAGCGCGGCTTCGCTCCCTTTCCGAGCCATGACGCTGGCGAGCGCACGATCGCGGGGCAGCGCGAGCATCACGCCGGCTGCACCGGCCGCGTGCCCGTGACGCCCAGGTACGGCCAGGCGCTCCAGGCCGGAGCAGGGTTCCAGGGCGAGATCAGCCACGCAGCCGCTCCCCTTGCGGATCGACGAACACCGGCGCGCAGACCTCCAGCTGGACGACAGTGTTGCGCACCGGATCGACTGCGACGACGTGCTCGCCAATGCGCTCCGGCCCGCGCACCAGCAGGCCCAGCCCGATCCAATGATTGAGAGTGGGCGAGAACGCGACCGAGGTCACCACGCCCTGGTCGTTGGCCGCGGTCGCTGTGGCGCCAAGCGGCACCAAATGGGCGCCGGCGCGCAGCCGCTGCGCCGGATCGACGGGCCTGAAGCCGATAAATGCCTGCCGGTCCGGTTCCAGCAGGGCAGGGCGCTGTGCCATCACGTGGCCGATGTAGTCCTTTTTCGTCGACATCATGCGGGCGAAGCCGAGGTCGCGCGCGGTGGTGCGGCCGTCGAGCTCGTTACCGGCGACGTGGCCCTTCTCGATGCGCATCACGCCCAGCGCCTCGGTGCCGTATGGCGCGATGCCGAATTCCTCGCCCGCCCGCATCAACGCGCGCGCGAGCGCGTCGCCGTAGCGGGCCGGCACGCCGATCTCGTAGGCGAGCTCGCCCGAGAACGAGAGGCGGTACAGCCGGGCCGGCGTGCCGCCGCAAACCGTGAGCTCGGCAACGCCCATATACGGCAGCACCGCGTTGCCGATGTCGAACGGCGCGTCGGCGAGCTTGGCCAGCGTGTCCCGTGCGCGCGGCCCGGCCACCGAAAACTGCGCCCACTGGTCCGTGGCCGACACGAACTGCACGTCCAGCTCCGGCCACAGCACCTGATGGCAGAACTGCATGTGCTGGAACACGCGTCCCGCATTGGCGGTCGTCGTCGTCATGAAGAAGCGATCGTCGGCAAAGCGCGAGGTGGTGCCGTCGTCGAGCACGAAGCCGTCCTCGCGCAGCATCACGCCGTATCGAGCGCGGCCGACCGGCACGGTCGAGAAGGTGTTGATGTAGAGCCGGTCGAGAAATGCGCCCGCGTCGGCGCCCTGCACCTCGATCTTGCCGAGGGTCGAGACGTCGCAGAAGCCGACCGCGGAGCGCACCGTGCGCACCTCGCGGTTCACGGTCTCCAGCCAGTCGCGCTCGCCCGCGCGCGGAAAATACTGCGCCCGCAGCCAGGCTCCGGTCTCCACGAACACCGCGCCTTGCTGCTCCGCCCACGCGTGCGACGGCGTCAGCCGCGCCGGGCGGAAGTCGCGGCCGCGGTGGTGGCCGGCAAAGGCGCCGATCGCCACCGCCGTGTAGGGCGGGCGGTACCGGGTGGTGCCAGTCTCCGGGATCGAGCGGCCGGTGAGCGCCGCCATGATGGCGAGGCCGTTGACGTTGGCGATCTTGCCCTGGTCGGTCGCCATGCCGAGCGTGGTGTAGCGCTTGAGGTGCTCGACCGAGCGGAAGCCTTCGCGTTCCGAGACCGCGATGTCGCCGACGGTGACGTCGTTCTGGAAGTCGACGAACGCCTTCTGCCTGGAACTCTTAACGTGCCAGAGCGGCGTCACCCC
>DASWSO010000777.1:0-2778 GCA_036402635.1 Xanthobacteraceae bacterium | reverse complement strand
ATGTGTCCTGTTTTGAGATCGACTGTGGCTTTTCAACAATAGCGCGAGCCCGGGGCCTTCCGTAGGATGCATTCGTTCAGTCGAGCCACACGAAAGGGGGCTGCCGTGAAAAAGCTTTCCATCCTCACTGCTGCGATCGGATTCATGGTTGCGGCGCCCGCCATGGCGGCCGACATGGGCGTCCCGCGCGGCGCGCCGGCGGCGGTCGAACCGGCCTTCACCTGGACCGGCTTCTACCTCGGCTACAATTCGGGCGGCGCCCGCGGCACGCTCCGCGACCCGCTGGTCAACCCGGGCCTGGTGAGCAGCTCGCAGGACACCCGTGGCCTGATGCTGGGCGGGCAGCTCGGCTACAACTGGCAGGTCAATTCGTGGGTGTTCGGCATCGAGGCCGACTACGATTGGGCCCGCATCAACGGCAACACCCCGACCTGCGGCTTCCAGATCCTCGGCAGCTGCGACAGCCGCCTGCGCTCGATCGGCACCGTCCGCGGCAAGCTCGGCTACGCCGTCAACAACGTCATGTGGTACGCCACCGGCGGCTTCGCCTATGGCGACCAGCGGCTGACCTTCACCAGCCGCGCCGGCTTGGAAGACACCAGCTCGCGCTGGCTGAGCGGCTGGACCGCCGGCGCCGGCATGGCCTGGGCACCCTGGGGCGGCAACATCGTCACCCACATCGAAGCGCTCTACTTCGACCTGCGCAGCGATCGCGGCGCCGCCAATGTCAGCCACAACGGCATGATGGTCCGCACCGGCCTGAGCTACAAGTTCAACTGGGCCCCGCCGGTCGCCGTGATGGCGTCCTACTGATCCCACCACTTTCGGGGGCGACGAAGGGCCGGCCTTGCGCCGGCCCTTTGCTTTTGAGGCGAGGCGCCGGCGATTCGCCGCGTTTGTCAGCGCCGCCGCGGGCATGCTAGGCCGCCTGACCCTCGATCGCGCGACCTCGACCCATGCTGGACGCCCTTGAGCTGCTGCGAACCCGTCGGTCGGTCAAGATCGCCGCGCTGACCGAGCCTGCGCCCTCCCCGGCCGAGCTCGAGACGCTGCTCACGCTCGCCGCCCGGGTGCCGGACCACGGCAAGCTCACGCCGTGGCGGTTCATCGTGTTCGCCGGCGCGGCGCGCGAGGCCGCCGGCACGATCATCGCGTCAGTGTTCGCCGCCGCCAATCCGGAGGCCGATTCGGCCCGGCTGGAGATCGAGCGCACGCGGCTGGCGCGCGCGCCGCTGGTGGTCGGCGTGGTCAGCCGCGCCCGCCCGCATGTGAAGATCCCCGAATGGGAGCAGGTGCTCTCGGCCGCCGCCGCCGCCATGAACCTGGTCAACGGCGCCCATGCGCTCGGCTTCGCCGCCAACTGGACCACCGAGTGGTACGCCTACGACCGCGCGGTGCTGGACCGGTTCGGCCTCGAATCGGACGAGCGCATGGTCGGGTTCATCCATATCGGCACCCCGGCGCAGCCGCCGGAGGACCGCCCGCGGCCGCCGCTCGCCGCCGTCGTCACGCATTTCGGCGGCTGACGGCCGGGGCCAAGACTTCACCATAGCGGCAGGATTGCCTTGTCGGCCTTGGCGGCCGGCGCGATGATTCGGACCCGCCTGCGCGATGCGGAGTATGTGAGTTGTTCGATTTCCTGGTCGGGCGAGGCAAAGGCGACGATTCCGCCGAACTGGACGGGCTGCGCGAGGCGGTGCCGCAGGCGCGGCCCGCAATCGGCCTGGCGCTGGGCGGCGGCGCCGCCCGCGGCTTCGCCCATATCGGCGTGCTCCGCACGCTGATCGCCCACGGCCTCACCCCCGACGTGATCGCCGGCACCTCGATCGGCGCGCTCGCCGGCGCGCTCTACGCCACCGGCCACCTCGACAAGTTCGAAGAATGGTCGCGCGCGCTCAGCCGCCGCAGCGTGTTCGGCTATCTCGACTTCAGCTTCTCCGGCTCCGGCCTGATTCGCGGCAACCGCCTGGCCGACCGGCTCGCCGAGGAAGTGGGCGAGGCGCTGATCGAGGACCTGCCGCTGCGCTTCGCGGCGATCGCCACCGAGGTCGGCACCGGCCACGAGATCTGGCTCACCCGCGGCAAGCTGGTGGAGGCGCTGCGCGGCTCCTACGCGCTGCCGGGCATCTTCATGCCGGTGCTGATCGGCCGCCGCTGGCTGATGGACGGCGCGCTGGTCAATCCGGTCCCGGTCTCGGCCGCGCGCGCGCTCGGCGCCCGCGTCGTCATCGCCGTCAACCTCAATGCCGACCTGTTCGGCCGCGGCACCACCATCGCCACCCCGGACGACACCGCCGACTGGCTGCCGCCGGTGAAGAACGGCGTCGAGGGCGCGGCCGAGCGGCTGGTGAAGCGGCAGATGCTCGGGACCGCCAACCGGCCCGGCATTTCGACCGTGATGATGGAAGCCTTCAACATCATGCAGGACCGCATCACCCGGGCGCGGCTCGCCGGCGAGCCGCCAGACGTGATGGTGAGCCCGCGGCTCGCCCGCATCAGCCCGTTCGACTTCCACCGCGCCACCGAGGCGATCGAGATCGGCGCCGAGGCGGCCGAGAAGGCGATCGAGCAGATCCAGGAGGCGATCGCCGCGCTGACGTGAGCATGCCGTTCCGCATCATCACGTCATGGCCGGGCTTGTCCCGGCCACGTCTTCCAATTTCTGTCGAGCGTAAGACGTGGATGCCCGGCGCAAGGCCGGGCATGACGGCGACGTCGTCACGCCGTCAAAATATAATCCCGCATGGCGTTGGATTCGGCCTCGACCTCGCCGAGCCG
>DASWSO010000776.1:0-2673 GCA_036402635.1 Xanthobacteraceae bacterium | reverse complement strand
ATAGCCTTCCGCGCCGCCGCCGTAGAAGCTCGGACGGTGGTGGCGGTTGAGAGGCGCGTGGCGGCGCAGCCGCTCCGGAAGGTCCGGATTGGCGATGAACAGCCGGCCGAAGGCGATCGCATCCGCACGCCCTTCGGCGATCGCCGTCTGGGCGGTCTCGCGGACGTAGCCGCCCGCCGAGATCACCGGTCCACCGAACAGCGTGCGGAAGGTTCCGCCGGCATCAGGCGCGGCCGCGTCGATCGCGTTGACGTCGCTGTTCTGGTCGGCGCGCGGCTCGACCAGGTGAAGATAGGCCAGGCCGCGCGTGGCGAGCGCGGCGACGGCATGCTCGAACAGCGCGCGCGTATCGCTGTCCGCCATGTCGTTGAACCGGCCCCAGGGCGACAGCCGGACGCCGACGCGGCCAGGCTCCCAAGCGGCGGCGACGGCGTCGACCACCTCGAGCAGGAAACGGGCGCGGTTGTCGAGGCTGCCGCCATAAGCGTCGCTGCGCAGGTTCGCGCCGTCTCGCAGGAACTGGTCGATCAGATAGCCATTGGCGCCGTGCACCTCGACCCCGTCGAACCCGGCGCGGCGGGCGTTGCGCGCCGCCTGCGCGAAGTCCGCGACGATGGCGGCGATATCGTCGATCGCGAGCGCCCGCGGCGTTTCGAACGGCACTTCGCTACCGGTGCGATCCATGTGCGTCATCCCGGTCACCGGCACCGCCGACGGCGCCACCGGGAGCGCTGCGCCCGGCTGCATCGACGAGTGCGACACGCGCCCGGTATGCCAGATCTGCAGGAAGATCAGCCCGCCCTTGGCATGAACGGCGTCGGTGACCTGGCGCCAGCCCTCGACCTGCTCGTCCGAATAGATTCCGGGCGCTCCCGGATAGCCGCGCGCCTGCTCGCTGACGTCGGTCGCCTCGGTGATGATGAGGCCGCCGCGGCTGGCGCGCTGGCCGTAATATTCGGCGTTGAGCGCATGCGGCACGTCGCCGGGCTGGCGCGAGCGCAACCGGGTCAGCGGCGCCATCACGACGCGGTGGGAAAGTTCGACTGCCCCGAGGCGCAGCGGGGTGAACAGGGTGGGATTCGTCATGCCGGACTCCAGGAATAGGGAACCCACCAGATAGGCTTTTGCATTTGCATCGTTAGTGGGCGGGTGCGACATGCCGCCTTATCGGGAACTGATATAATGGACACGCGTGACCTCGCCATCTTCGTGCAAGCGGCCGCGGCCGGCAGCCTGTCCGCGGCCGCCCGACGGCTCGAGATCACGCCGATGGCGGCGAGCCGGCGGCTGGCGGCGCTGGAGCAGCAACTGGGGGTGCGGCTGATGCACCGGACCACCCGCGCGGTATCGCTCACGGCTGAGGGCGAGGCCTTCCTGCCCCATGCGCAGGCGATGATCGAATCCGAGCACGCCGCGCGGGCGGCGCTCGCCCCGACCGCACGCGGCGCCTCGGGACTGCTTCGGATCACGGCACCCGCCGCGTTCGGCCGGAAGGTCGTGACTCCGCTGGTTCCCGACATCCTCGCCGCCAATCCCGAACTGCGCATCGACCTCCAGCTGACCGACGCCGTCGTCGACATCGTCGGTGCCGGGATCGACGTGGCGGTGCGGATCGGCCGGCTCCGGGATTCGACGCTGATCGCGCGCCGGCTGGCGCCCAATCCGCGGCGGCTGTGCGCCTCGCCGGCCTATGTCGCGCGCGCCGGACGGCCGGAGCAGCTCGCCGACCTCGCCGCCCACGACTGCCTAACGCTGACCGGCCAGACGCACTGGCCGTTCGAGGCGGACGGGCGCCGGCGCGAGGTGCGGGTGAACGGCCCCTTGTCGTCGAGCAGCATCGAGGCGGTTCGCGTCGCCTGCTGCGGCGGGCTCGGCCTCGCGCTCCTGTCGGCCTGGGACGTCGCCGACGACCTCGCCGCCGGGCGGCTCGTCGCGCTCGCCCTCTCAGATGCCGAGCCCGAGGAGCTCGCCATCTGGGCGGTCTACCCGACCGCGCGGTTGATCCCGCCCAAGGTCCACGCCTTCATCGAGGCGCTGACGCGAAGGTTGCGGCCGCCGCCGGCGCGCTGATGCAGCAGATCGCCTGGGAACTGCGACCTTCTGACGATAGGCGAAGCCTGAAAGGTGCACGCAAGTGTAGCGAGCCTCGTCGCGCTCCCGCACGATGTAGCCTCGAGGGCAAAGGTTCGGCGGTTGTAAGGCGGGCTTAGTATGGCCGCTATATCTGCCGGCGCGAGATGCTCCCACCTTCCGAGCGCCCCAAAGGCTCAAGAGGTGAATTGGTCGTATGCATATATCCGTCGAAAACAAGAAACAGGGAAGAGGCCTGGGCCGTATCAGGTCCGCGCGTTCGAGCAGGCTTACAATAACGTTAACTTGGTACGTGAATCAACAGGAGCGCGTGGCGGCTTAAGGCTATTTTGATCCGTCGTTACTAAAGGGAGCGCCGCAATATTCGATTGCAACGCTCCCAGTTGATTATCGAGGGACTGTCGCGTCATAAGAAAACTCGCAGAGCCTTCGCGTGTTCCCTATCTCACATCCGGTTCCCCGTACCCGTTCGTGGGTCGCGATGAACATGATTGTCTCGACGCTTGAGTCCGAGAAGTCCCGCCAAGCCAAGGAGGCCGAGCAGTCCCCAAGGAAATTCGTCATCTTCTTCCTGCTGGTATG
>DASWSO010000775.1:0-1617 GCA_036402635.1 Xanthobacteraceae bacterium | reverse complement strand
CGAGGTGTTTCCGGCCGGTCCGCTCCGCGCTCCTCTGCGGACGCAGCTCGAGCACGCGCACGCGGTGCTGTCGATCGGTGAGGGCGATGCTGATGCCGGTG
Organism: Xanthobacteraceae bacterium; assembly: GCA_036402635.1. Lineage (GTDB taxonomy): Bacteria > Pseudomonadota > Alphaproteobacteria > Rhizobiales > Xanthobacteraceae > DASWSO01. The sequence goes on along the minus strand of DASWSO010000775.1, from coordinate 1,516 downwards.
TGGCTCGAACGGCGGCAGAGGCTGGCCTGCCGCTGTTTCGCGGGCGGCTCGTCCCGGAGCCCGACGCGCTGGACCGGCTGCGCCGCCGCCCGGTGCTGGCCTTCGCGGCGATCGGCAATCCGAAAAAGTTTTTCCAGGCGCTGACCGATGCAGGCATCGAAGTGCGCGACGCGCGGCCGTTCGCGGATCACCACGTCTATTCGCAAATCGAAGCCGAGACGCTGTTGCGGGACGCGGCCAAGGATCACCTGCAACTCGTCACGACGGAGAAGGATTACGTCCGCTTGCGCGCCGATCGCGCTCACGCGCAGCTGCGCGGGAGCACGCAGGTGCTCCCGGTCAGCCTGGTATTGGACGATGCAGATGCGTTCGCCGCTCTGCTGCTGAGCCGGATCAGGAGCGCTTGATCGGGAAACGGTCGGGCCGGTGGCGCGACAGCACTGCCTCCGGCGTCGCGTAGGCCTCCTGCAGGTCGACGCTCCAGTATTTCAGCTCTTCCAGCGGAATCGGCACGGCGGTGACGGCGCAGCGCACGAACGCACCCGGACGGATCACGCGGAAATCCCCATCGAGGAATTTGACTTCCGCCTCGCCGGCCATCGGCGTGGGTCGTTCGTAGCGATTCAGCAAGCCTCGGACTCCTGGCAGCGGCGCCGGCGCCGCTCACGTCGGGAGCGCCGAACATAATGGTTCGGCGGCGGCGTTGGAACCCTTGGCGCTTACGTCAGCTGTCGAACAGACTGCCTTGCCCCGGCGCGGGCTGCCGCGTGCGTCGCCGCCGCGGGCGCAGCGGCGGCGGCGCCGCCATGCCACTGCCGGTCGCCATCGCCGGCACCCGCCCGTCGGCGAACTCGATATCGAGATGCGCGCCGGGCGTCACCGCGGTCGCGGACCGCACCGGCTCGCCTCCGGCACCGCGCACGAGTGCGAAGCCGCGCGCCAGCACGCCGTGGTAGGAGAAGGCCGAGAGCAGGTCGGAGGCGCGGTCGAGCGCGGCGTAGCGCCGGTCGACCAGCGTATCGAAGGCGCGCTCCGCACGGGCTCCGAGATTGGCGAGGAGTTCGCGCTCGCGCCCAAGCCGCGCCACGTGCGCGGCGCGGTTGGCGCGCAGCCCGGATACGAGCCGGTTCGCCACCGCGGCAAAGCGCTCCTGCCGGCGGCTCTCCATCACCCGGCGGGCGCGTGCGGCGCGCTCATGCAGGCCGGTGACGTGCTCGCCGAGCCGCGACAAGCGCGCCCGCGGCGCCTGCCCGGCCAGCCGGGTCTGCGCCTTGGCGAAGGCGGCGCGATGCAGCTGCGCGTTCGCGCGCAGGCTGCGCAACAACCGTCCGGCCGCGAGGTCGACACGCTGGCGCCGTTCGCCGAGCACCCGGTCCGCCGCCGGTAGCGTGCGCGCGAGCGCCCGCAGCTCGGCGCGCCGGCGCTCCATCCGCTGCAGCCAGCATGCGAAGCTGCGGCGCGCGAAGTCGCTCACCTCGGCGATCAGCTCGGAGCGCACCGGCACCGCCATCTCGGC
>DASWSO010000774.1:0-4349 GCA_036402635.1 Xanthobacteraceae bacterium | reverse complement strand
TCCAAAGATCGTGATCAGCCGCTCCGCATAGTCGAGCAATTCGCGGCCTTTCGGGGTGAGCCGCGCGGTACGGCCGACACGGTCGAACAGCTGGATGCCGAGACTTTGCTCGAGCTCGCGAATGCGCTGCGAGACACCCGGCTGGGTCGAGTGCATGCGCTCCGCCGCCGCCGCGAACGTGCCGGCCCGGCACACCCAGTAGAACGTCTGCATCTGCAGGAGCGTCGCCATCCGGCGTTACTGCCGCATATATTGGATGTCGCCGCAGACCCCGAGGCTTTGGCCGGAGATGCTCGCACCGGCCGGCGAGCAAAGGAACAGGATGGCGGCGGCGATGTCGTGCGCGCCAACGTTCTTGCGCAGCGACACCTGCTCGAAGAAGCGTTCCTCGGTCTGTTCGAAAGTGATGCCGAGGCGCTCGGCCTTGGCCCGGTACAGACGCTCGTGACGTTCGCCGTCAACGACGCCGGGCAGGATCGCATTGACGCGGATATTGCTGGCGCCGAGCTCGGCCGCGAACGCTTTGGTGGCGCCGATCACCGCCCATTTCGAAGCGCTGTAGGCCGAGCGTTCCGGATATCCCAGCCGGCCGGCGACCGACGACATATTGACGATGGCGCCACCGCCGGCGGCGCGCAGCAGCGGAACCGCGCCGCGCGTGCAATAGAACAGGCCGTTCACATTGACCGCCATGATGCGCTCGACCATGGCGGGCTCCAACTCCTCCACCTTGGCGACCGGGCCGCCAATGCCGGCATTGTTGACGAGGATGTCGAGCCCGCCCAGGAGCTCCGGGACGCGCAAGAACATCCGCTCGACGGCGGCGCTGTCCGCCACATCGGCCAGAACCGTCCGCACCTGCGGAAGCAGCTTGGCGCACTCGTCAAGCGCAGCCTGCGAGGCGTCGCACACCATGACGGTAGCGCCGCTCGCCGAGAGGGCTTCGGCAATCACCCGGCCGATCCCGGAGCCGCCGCCGGTGATGAGAGCCCGCTGCCCGGTACAGGAGAAATCGATCCGGGCGCCGGCTTGAGCCAGCGCGATCGCGTCAGCCATTCACGTCACCGTCACCCGCCTCAGCCGTCGGATTGGATGCCGAGCTCGCGCACGGCGTTGGAGTAGGTGACGAGTTCGGCCGCGATCCGCGCCGCCAGCTCGCCCGGCGTCGTCGGCTCGGAGCTCAGGCCGAGCTCCTCCAGCCGGGCCAGCACGGCCGGTTTCCGCAGCGCGCGGCCGAGTGCGGCATGCAGCGTCTCCACGATCTTCGGCTCGGTGCCCGCGGGCGCCAGCACGCCGAACCATTCGCTGAGTTCCATCCCACCGTAGCCGGCCTCGGCAAGCGTCGGGACGTCGGGCAGCAGCGGGGAGCGTGCCGGCGCATTGACCGCAAGCGCCCGCAGCTTGCCGGCAATGATTTGGGCGCGGACCACCGGGATATTGGGCATCATCACCACGCCGCCCTGGTTGCTCAGCAGGTCCATCAGCGCCGGGCCGGTTCCTTTGTAGGGGACGTGCAGAAGATCGATGCCGGCGCGGGCCTTGAACATTTCCATCAGGATGTGGGGCGTGCTGCCGGCGCCGGCGGACGCATACGCAACGGTCCCGGGGGCAGCCTTCGCCAGCGCCACCAGATCGGCGACCGTGGCCGCCGGAAATGCGGGCGACGACACCATCACGGCCGACGAGGTGGCGAAGGTGCCGATCGGCGAGAAGTCGGAGGTCGGGCGGAACGGGACGTTCTTCGAGAGCGCCGGATTGAGCGTCAGCGAACTGGCCGAGCCCAACAGCAGCGTGTAGCCGTCAGGCTTTGCCCGCGCCACCGCAACAACGCCCAGCGTTCCGCGCCCGCCGCCGGCATTTTCCACCACGACCGAAGCGCCGAGCTCCTCGGCGAGGCTTTGCGCCACCAGCCGGGCGACGATGTCGGTGGTGCCGCCGGCGGCGAACGGCACCACGATGCGGATCGGGGACGCCGGGTAGTGTTGGGCCAGCGCCGGGATGGGCAGCAACGCGGCTGCCGCGCACAGACCGGCGGTGGCGGAGAGGAGATCGCGTCGGTCCAGCCCGCGCATCATGTGCCTCCAGTGACCGGCAATTGAAAAGATATCCTTATCGAAACCGATCAGGAAAGATCATTTGCCGTAATGGACCGGCGACACGGATAATGCATCCATACGTCGCGAGGCGGCGACTCGCAACCGGTCCGGAGGCGTACACTGCATGGCGGACGAGTTCTTTCCGCGCCTGCGGGAGATGCAGCGCGTGCTCGCGGCCGACACACCGGCAGACGACGCCTATGCGGCGTTCTCGGTCGGCTTGGCCAAACGCGTGGCCGCCACCGCAACCGACCACATGCTTGCCGGCCAGAAGACCGGAGTGTCGGAGGGCGAGGCCATCGCCGCCGCCTCCATGGCCATGGCTTTCCTGGTCAACGCCTTGCTCTATGCGAGCCGGGCCAGGGGGGATGCTGCGGCGGCCGAACGGCTGCTGGATAGCGTGTTGCAAACCGTTGTCCGGCTCGGCGCCGGCGATCCTGAAATGCTGCGCGCGCAGGCCGCACAGACCGCGTCCCAGGCCAGCAGCTTCCATTAGCAGGGCCGGGCTCGCGGCCTCGGCAAGGCGCCGCTATACCCTGCGGCCGAAGCCATGCACGCGGCCGGGACCGCCGCGTCCGTCATCGCGCGGTTCGACCGCGCAGCGGTGTCATCGGGCATGCGGCTTTCGGCCCGGGATGAACGGTGCTGGTGAGCCCGCAGGGATTCGAACCCTGGACCTACTGATTAAAAGTCAGTTGCTCTACCAACTGAGCTACGGGCTCTCGCGCGAAGTCGCGAGTGTGTAGGAGGCGCGTCCGGCAGGGTCAATAGCTGGCGGGCGCGGGACCCGACGCGCCCGGCGGCCCCGCTCTTTCCGAACCGCCGCAAAGCCGTTAGGCAGGCGGCGAGGCGGGCGGAGCCTGCCGCCGGGAGTGCGCGACTGCCAATGAACGAGAGGTCCACCATAAACCTGCCGCCGCAGGTGTCCGTGGTCGTGCCGGTGAAGAACGAGGCCGAGAACGTCGGCCCGCTGCTGGCCGAGATCGTCGCCGCCCTGCAGGGGCGCTGGGCCTTCGAGGTGGTCTACGTCAACGACGGCTCGACCGACGCGACCGAGGCGACGCTGCTCGCCCTGATGGCGGAGCGGCCGTGGCTACGGCAGGTGAAGCACGCGACCTCCTGCGGCCAGTCGGCGGCGGTGCGCACCGGGGTTGCCTTCGCGCGCGCGCCGCTGATCGCCACGCTCGACGGCGACGGGCAGAACGATCCAAAGTTCATTCCCGACATGCTGATGCAGTTCGAAGGGGAGGGCGCGCGGCTCGGCCTGGTGGCCGGGCAGCGGGTGGGGCGGCGCAGCACCGGGTTCAAGAAGCTGCAGTCGCGCATCGCCAATGCGGTGCGCTCGGCGGTGCTGCGCGACGGCACCCGCGACACCGGCTGCGGGCTGAAGGCGTTCCGCCGCGAGGCCTTTTTGGCGCTTCCGGCGTTCGACGGGCTGCACCGCTTTCTGCCGGCGCTGGTGCGGCGCGAAGGCTACGAGGTCGGCTATGTCGACGTGGTGGACCGGCCGCGCCGCCACGGCACGTCGAATTACGGACTATGGGACCGCCTGTGGGTCGGCATTCTGGACCTGATGGGGGTGTGGTGGCTGATCCGCCGGCGCAAAAAAGTGCCGCAGCCGGTCGAGGTGGCCACACCGAAATGACCGTGTCCGGCTGCGCTGCGCTGCGCCCGGGACACGTCAGCAGGGATTACTCGACGCCGTAATAGGCGCGGTACCAGCGCACGAAGCGCGGCAGCCCCTGTTCCAGGCCGGTCGCTGGTGCGAATCCGATCGCGGCCTGCAGCGCCGAGACGTCGGCCCACGTTTCCTTCACGTCGCCGGGCTGCATGCCGAGCATGCGCTTCTCGGCGGTGCGTCCGACCGCGCGCTCGATCGCGCCGATGAAGTCGGCGAGCGGCACCGGGTGCTGATGGCCCACATTGAAGACGCGGTGGGGCGGGTCGTCGGGTGCCTCGGTGGAGACGCGCGCGAGCGCCAGCAGCCGCATCACGGCCTCAACTACGTCGTCGATGTAGGTGAAGTCGCGGCGCAGCCGGCCTCCGTTGTAGACGTCGATCGGGCGGCCTTCCAGGATCGCCCTGGTGAACTTGAAGTAGGCCATGTCGGGACGACCCCAGGCCCCATAGACCGTGAACAGCCGCAGGCCGATCGCCTCGATCCGGTAGAGATGCGCGTAGCTGTGCGCCATCAGCTCGTTGGCGCGCTTGGTCGCCGCATAGAGCGAGACCGGGCGGTCGGCGGCTTCGGCC
>DASWSO010000773.1:0-3317 GCA_036402635.1 Xanthobacteraceae bacterium | reverse complement strand
CGCCGCACCGGCTGGTGGGCCAAGCGGATGTTCGGCGGCTAACACGGCCGACCCAACGGCGGCCCGGGGACAGCATGCAAAGTCGCTGGGCCGATAAAGACGCCGAAGCCTGCGTGGCGCGCTACGCCGCGCAGGGCATCGGCGCCGATCTGGCGCTGCGGGTCTACACCACGCGTCTGCTCGGCACCGATCCGCGGCTGGTGCTGCACGGCGGCGGCAATACCTCGGTGAAGACGCGGCTGCCCGATCTCATGGGCGAAGAGACCGACGTGCTCTGCGTCAAGGGCTCCGGCTGGGACATGGGCACGATCGAGCCGGCCGGCCTGCCGGCGGTGCGGCTCGCGCCGCTGCGCCAGCTGCGCGCGCGCGCGGCGCTATCGGACGAGGACATGGTGCGGCTGCAGCGCGCCAGCCTGCTCGACCCGGGCGCGCCCAACCCCTCGGTCGAGACGCTGCTGCACGCGTTTCTGCCGCACAAATTCGTCGATCACACGCATTCGACCGCGGTGCTGAGCCTGGTCGATCAGGCGAACGGTCCGCAACTGTGTGCCGAAGTTTACGACGGCCGCATGGGGCTGGTGCCGTACATCATGCCGGGGTTCGCGCTCGCCAAGGCGGCGGCCGACGCGTTCGACGCCGATCCGGCGGTCGAAGGGCTGATCCTGCTCAAGCACGGGATATTCACCTTCGGCGCCGACGCCCGCGAAGCCTACGAGCGGATGATCGCCATGGTTTCGCTCGCGGAGACACGGCTTCGGCGCACCCGCACCGCCGTGTTCGCCAGTGCGCAGCTGCCGCAGCAGACTGCTTCGGTTGCAGAAGTCGCGCCGATCGTGCGCGGCGCCTGCAGCTTGAAGGACGACAAGATCGAGGGAGCCTGGCGGCGGCTGATCCTGGATTTCCGCACCGGCGATGCGATCCTAAACTTCGTCAACGGCGCGGAACTCGCGCGCTACAGCCAGGCCGGGGTGGTCACCCCCGACCACACCATCCGCACCAAGAACTGGCCGCTGCTCGTGGCAGCGCCTGACGCTGGCGCGCGCGACGCCTTTCGCGAGCACGCCCGCGACGCCGCGAAGGCCTTCGCCGAGACCTACGCGCGCTACTTCGCGCGCAACAACGAGCGCTGCGGCGGTGCCAAGCGCATGCTGGATCCGCTGCCGCGGGTGGCGCTGGTGCCGGGGCTGGGCCTGTTCGGGCTCGGCCGCTCGAAAAAGGACGCGCGCGTCGCGGCCGATCTCGCCGAGGCTGCGGTCGAGACGATCACCGACGCGGAGGCGATCGGCCGGTTCGAATCGATTCCGGAAGCCGACATGTTCGATGTCGAATACTGGTCGCTGGAGCAGGCCAAGCTCGGCGGCGCGGCCGAGAAGCCGCTGGCCGGCCAGGTCGCCGCGATCACCGGCGCGGGCGGCACCATCGGCGCGGCAATCGCGCGCGCGTTCGCGTCCGCGGGCGCCGAGGTCGCGCTGCTCGACGTGGATCTGGAAGCCGCACAGGCGCAAGCGAAGACGGTCGGCGGCACCGCCATCGCGGTGCGCTGCGACGTCACCGACGCCGCGTCGGTGCGCGCCGCCTTCGACGCGGTGGCTTGCGCCTTCGGCGGCGTCGACATCGCCATCTCCAACGCCGGCGCCGCCTGGCAGGGCCGCATCGGCGAGGTCGACGAAGCGGTCTTGCGGCAAAGCTTCGAGCTGAACTTCTACGGCCATCAGCGCGTCGCGCAGAATGCGGTGCGCATCATGCTGGCGCAGGGCACCGGCGGCTGCATGCTGTTCAACGTCTCCAAGCAGGCGGTGAATCCGGGCGCCAATTTTGGGCCTTACGGCCTGCCGAAAGCCGCCACCTTGCTGCTGGTGCGGCAGTACGCGCTGGAATACGGCGCCGACGGCATCCGCGCCAATGCGGTCAATGCCGACCGCATCCGCTCCGGCCTGCTCACCGACGACATGATCGCGACGCGCGCGAAAGCGCGCGGCCTGAGCGAGCACGATTACCTGAGCGGCAACCTGCTCGGCCGCGAGGTGACGGCCGACGACGTCGCGCAGGCCTTCTTGCATCAGGCGCTGCAGCTCAAGACCACCGGCGACGTCACCACGGTGGACGGCGGCAATATCGCGGCCGCGCTGCGCTGAAGCACGACCGGATCAGGCTTGTTGGCGCTGCCGCGTCCAGATCGCCCACCCGGTCAGCGCGATCAGCAGCGCGATCGGCGCCACCAGACAGCGCACACCGAATAGCGCGTACGCGGCGGCGCCCAAAATCGTTCCGGCAAGGAAGCTGCCGATCAGCAGCAGCAACCCGCCACAGCGGCTGCGCGCCACGACGACACGATCTCGCGCGGCGGCATCGTTCGGCTCGCGCCTGCGCGCGCACCACGCCAGCGCCCATTCGGTCGCATCGATCGCCGCCTGGGTGGTGTTGGTGGTCATGACGTTGGTGGAACCGCCGCCGCCCGAGAGCATCCGCACGGAAGCGCTCTGAACGCCCATCGCGGCGAGCCCGAACATGCTGGCCAGAAGCACCGCCGGTGCGTCCGGGCCGGATGCCGGCCGCTGCAGCAGGACCGCTGCGAAGAAGGCAATCAGCAACAGGTTCTCGAGGATGAGCGTCCACACCACCGCGGTGCGGTTGCGGCCGGCGCGCGCGACCACGAGAGCGGTGAGGACCGCGGCCAACGCGAACACCGGAACCGCCAGGACATGTACCGCCAGCCCCGTGCTGTCGGCAACGATCTCGGCGCCCACCACCACGAAGCTGCCGGTGACCTGCGCGACATAGAGCCCGAACAAAGCCAGGAACGTGCAGCTGTCCACGTAGCCCGCGACAAAGGCCAGAAGCGCCTGCGGGATGCGCGGGATCGGCGGCTCGGCGGCGTGCATGGCGACCTCGTCCGGTGCGGCATCGCGCCTCGAAGCCGCGACACCTCACCGCAACGATAGGCGGAAAGCCGCCGTAAGGTCAGTCCACCCGCGCCCGCGGCGGCGTGGCCGCCGCTGCGCCGATCACTTGCGCGCCAGCTCGATCTGCTGCTTCAGCTGCGCCACGCCGACCGCGCCCGGCACCACGGTGTCTCCGACCACATACGAGGGGGTGCCGTTGATGCCGAGAGCCTCGCCGAGCTTCATGCTCTCTTCCAGCGTCGCCTTCACCTCCGGGCTCTGCAGGTCCTTTTCGATCCGGGCAACGTCGAAACCCGCGTCCTTGGCGGCCGCCAGCGCGCGCGCCTTGTCGACCGGGCCGCGGTTGCCGAGCAGCTTCTGATGGAACTCCAGGTATTTCTTGCCGCCGCTCTTGTCCTGCATGCGCACCGCGAC
>DASWSO010000772.1:0-8399 GCA_036402635.1 Xanthobacteraceae bacterium | reverse complement strand
CGGCTCACCGGCAGCGTCCTTGGTCCGGCGCCGCGGCGTCCTCCCGAGATGAAGACCGTAGCCTCGGCCATCCCGTAACAGGGATAGGCGGCGAGGGGATCGAAGCCGTACGGGGCGAAAGCATCTGCGAAACGCCGGATGGTCTTTGCGCGTACCGGTTCGGCGCCGTTGAACGCGACCTTCCAGCCTGAGAGGTCGAGGGCTCCGACCTGCTCAGGCCGCAGGCGATCGACACAGAGATCGTAGGCGAAATTGGGCCCGCCGGCGACGTCGGCGTTGTAGGCGTGGATCGCCTGCAGCCAACGCCAGGGCCGATGCATGAACGTGGTGGGAGCCAGCAGCACGCATGTTGCTCCCACGTAGAGCGCCTGCAGCGCGTTCGAGATGAGCCCCATGTCGTGATAGAGCGGGACCCAGCTCACGAAGGTGGAGTTCCGGGTGCTGCCGAACGCACTGCTGAGCATCGCCAGGTTGGCCAGCAAGGCGCCATGGCTCACCATCACGCCTTTCGGATCGGTGGTGGATCCGGACGTGTACTGCAGCAGCGCGAGGTCGTTCGCGGAGAGCGGCGCGGTCGAAGGGTGCTGAGCCGCGGATGCGGCAGTCGCACTATCGACCACGAGCACGCGCGCGGGCGCAAACCTGTCCAGAACCGCGCTGCGGGGACCGCGCGCCAGTTCCGAATTGGTCAAGACCAAGCGCGGCTTGCAGTCGGCGACGATGGCCGCGCTCGCGTCGCGGCCGCTCAGCCGCCGCGGCACCATCATCGGCACCGCCGCCACGCCGGCGATGAGGCAGGCGAACAGCGCCACCATGAAGTCGAGACCCGGCGGGAATACAAGCAGCGCGCGGTCGCCCGGCTGTGCCGCGGCGGCCACCTGCGCTGCGGCGCGATGCGCGGCGTGGCGCAACTGACCAAACGTCAACGAGAATTGTTCCGCGCCGTTGTCGGCGAGGAATACGTAAGCGCGCTCGGTGGCCTGTTCGCTGGCACGGCATTCGAGCAGCTGCACCAGGGACTCAAAGCCGCCCACGGTCCGCTGAGCCCCGGGTATCACTGCTCAAGAGCCTCGCGCCTGCGCGGCACAAAGCCTCGCCAATTCAGCGGAGAGGGCGGAGACGCACGGAAAATCGGCAATCAACTCGTCAGAGATTTCGATTCCGAGCTGTTCCTCCAGATCCAGCAGCAAGCTGACGGATTTTGCGGAATCGAGTCCGAGACGGCTGAAGGTCGCGTCGGGAGAAATCTCGCTTTCGGGCATGTCCAGAAGTTTCGCGACACGGCGAATGCACACGGCCGAAATGTCTGCGGACGATGCAACCTCCACGGCCACTGGATAACCCCGTCGCGCGCTCGGCCCTTCTGCCGTCGCGGACGTTTGGTCACCCGCGATCGGCGGCGCCGTTATGCCCTAACCCGCGATGAGTGTGCAAGTCAGGCGCGCATCCCCGTCCACCCCAAACCGGGGTGGAGGTTAGGAGGCGGCGAGCTCCGGCGTTTCGGTCTTCTCGGCCTTGCGCGACTGCAAGCTGTAGAACGCCTTGTAACGGCCGTTCTTGCGGATCAGCCAATCGTGGCTGCCGGACTCCACGACCTCGCCGTCCTCGATCACATAGATCCGGTGAGCGTTGATGATGGTCTGCAGCCGGTGCGCGATCACGATCGTGGTGCGGTGCGCACACAGCCGCTTGAGCGCCTCCTGGATGCGCGCTTCCGATTCGCTGTCGAGCGCGGCCGTGGCCTCGTCTAGCAGCACGATCGGCGCGTCGCGCAGCAGTGCGCGCGCGATCGAGATGCGCTGGCGCTGTCCGCCGGAAAGCTGCGCGCCGTGTTCGCCCACTTCGGTGGCGTAGCCGTCCGGGAACGACATGATGAACTCGTGCGCGAATGCCGCCTTGGCGGCCTCGACGATCTCGGTCTCATCAGCCTGCTGCTTCCCGGCCGCAATGTTCTCCCGAATCGTGCCGCGGAACAGGTAGACATCCTGACCGACATAGGAGATCTGGCGCCGCAGCGTCTCCCGGGAGATCGTCGCGATGTCGGTTCCGTCGATCAGGATGGCGCCTTCCCCGGCCTCATAGAACCGCAGGATCAGGTTGATCGCAGTGGTTTTGCCGCCGCCGGAAGGACCGACCAGGGCCGTGACCTGCCGCGGCTCCGCAACGAACGACAGGTCGCGAAGGACCGGCTGCTGCGGGCGGTATTCGAAGGTCACATTCTGGAACTCGATGCGGCCGCCGGTCACCTGCAGTGGCGGCTTGTGAGCGTCATCCGGCTCGGTCGCGGGGGAATCCAGGAAGTCGAACAGCATTTCGACAGCGGTCAGGTTGGTGGCGACGTCGAGATGCAGTCGCGTCAACCGTTTCGCCGGCTCGTAGGCGAGCAGGAACGCCACGATGAAGGACACGAACTCTCCGGGAGTTGCTCCCGTCACCAGCACGCGGAAGCCGCCGTAAAACAGCACCATCGAGATCGCGACCCCGCCCAGCGCCTCCATCAGCGGAGTGGCGCGATTGGAGACGCGGGCAAGCTTGTTGGCAGCCTGCTGGAACGCGACGATGTTCTCCTCGGCGGCCTGCTGCAAAGGCCTTTCGAGCCCGAACGCCTTGACGATGCGGATGCCCCGCACGGTCTCCAGCACCGTTTCCAGGAACCGCATCCCGCTGGTGAATTCCGTCAATACGATGCGGCGGGCGCGGCGGGAGAGCTTGCGCACGGCCAGCACGGCGGGCGGCATCACCAGCAACCCGATCAGCGACAGCCACGGGTCCTGGACCACCATGACCACGACCAAGCCCACCAGGGTGAACACGTCGCGGCCAAGCGCCATGATCAACTGGTTGAGCACGCTGGAGACCGCCTGCGCGCCGAAGTTCAGCCGCATCATGAATTCGGACGAATGCCGCGCGGCGAAGTAGCCGACGCTCTCTGCGAGCAGCTTCTGGAACATGCGCCGCTGGTTCTCGGCCACGATCCCGTTGCCGATGCGGGACAGGATCACGGTCTGGAAGTAGGCCGCGATACCCTTGGCGGTGAACAGCAGGGTGGTGACCAGGCACAGCAGGGTAATGCCGGCCATATTCTTATAGACGTAGGCTTGATTGATGACGTCGCCGATCAGATAGGCGGTGCCCGCCGTGGCGCCGGCGGCGATGCCCATGCACACAAACGCCAGCGCATACTGGCGCCAATGCCGCGCCCCGAAATCGGTCAACAACCGGCGCAGCAGGCCGAGCATGCCGGAACTCAGCGGCGGCGACGGCCGCCGCAGTTTGCTCAGCATTTGCCGAATGCCCATCCTAGCTCCCAACGATAGCCCGCCGTAATCCGGGCTCCGTGACCCACCGTCCGTTGATCCGCCACAGGGTTCCTGCGGCGGGCGCAATCTGATCCGTTCCGATGCACACACCGAATGACTGGCGCGAGTCGGAAGGGAGCGCCAAGCATAGGGCAGGCGGCACCCTGGTCCAAACCCCGCCACGACCGGTGCTGGTGCAGCCGCAGCCCTGATGATGTAAAACGGCAACTTTAGGGACGCGCGCCGGACGGTCGCGCTGCGGCGATGCGCTCGACCAGATCGGCGGCGTGCGCCAGCCCGGAGGTGAAGTTACGTCCGGAAGCGTATTGGAGCGCGTTCCGGCTCCAGGCATCGCGTTGTGATCGCGGTCGCGCCCGCCGCAGCGCCGCGGCCAAGTCTCCCGCCTCGAACGGCTCCGGCAGGACGAGTCCCGCGTCGGCCGCCGCCACATGCTCGGCGAACCCGCAGGCGGCGGTGGCGATTACGGGCAAGCCGTTCGCCACTGCCTCCAGGATGACTTGGCCCGTGGTGTCGTAGCGCGCCGGATGCACCAGCAGGTCGGCAGCCGCCATCAGTTCCGGAATGTCCTCGCGCATCCCGAGCCAGTCCACCCGGGCGGCAACGCCGAGCCTCGCCGCCTGCCGCGCATAGGGCGCGCTCTTGCGCTCGTCCGCACCGAGGCCGGCGATCAGCAGGCGGGCGTCCGGGGTGACCGCCAGTGCCGCCAGCGCGCGGTCGAGCCCTTTGGTCTTGGGCTGCGCCGCGACCCAGAGCAGCGCAAGATCGCTTTCCGCGAGGCCGAGTTCTGCGCGCTTGCGGCCCCGCTCGACGCCGGACCGCAGCTGCGGCCGGATACGTCCCGCCGAAACCGTGGGGGGAAGCACCGTTAGGCGGGCGTCGGGCGTCTGCCATTGCACCCGAGCCGCCTCCGCAGCCGCATGCGACAGCACCAGCCCGCGGGTGGTGGATTCCGCACTGAAACAGGCGCGCTCCAGCGCCAGGCGCGAGCGGTAGCGCGGCAGCCAGCGCCGCCAGGCCGGCAGGCCGCGCGCCCCCACCAGCCGGTCGGCGCAGTACAGGACGTCGAGGCCGAGCAGCATATTGCAGCCAAGCACCAGGTCGAAGCCCCGGCGGGTCGCGGCGCGAAATGCGCGCGCGAAGCTCAGGTCGCGGCCGTGATTGGTGAGGCCGCGCGCCGGCAGCAGCACCACGTCGCGGTCCCCGTCCGGCAAATCGCAGCGGGCCGTGAACAGGCGTACCTGGTGGCCGCGGGCCCGCAGGATGTCGTGGAGCGCGAGACAATCGCGCTGCAGGCCGCCGGACGCGAACAGGCGGACGATACCGATAGCGATATTCACTGCCGCGGGTCCTGCATATCCCCGGACGCGTGGCCTGAACCGGTCTCCGGGCGTGCTATCGCCGCATGCAGAGCGCGACCGTCTCGGCTCCATCGTTGCATTCAGCCGTCCACGTGCCGCCGCTGCGAGAGACGCTCAGGTTTCTCGGCTGCGCGCCCGTGCACAGGGCGGAGACGATAATCTCGCCAGCCTGACAGCTCTGCGGCCCGGCTCCGACCAGAGCTCGTAAGCTGCTGTCGGCTGCTCCCGATGCTGCTGCCGGACCGGGTGGCCCACTAGGCCCCGGCGCGCCGGCGGGACCCTGTGCACCGGGTTCGCCACGACTGCCTTGCGGGCCGGGAACGCCCTGCGGCCCCTGTGGTCCGATTTCGCCGCGCGGCCCCTGAGTGCCGGGAGGCCCTTGCGCTCCATCGGACCCAGCAGGGCCCGCGACCCCCTGTGCTCCCGGTTCACCCTTGGCTCCGGCCGGTCCGCGCTCGCCGGCTGGTCCCTGGGGGCCCGCCACACCCTGCGGTCCGGGCGGTCCCGGAGGCCCTTGCGGCCCAGGGTCGCGTCCGCAGGCGGTGAGCGCCACCATCGATACCAAACAGGCCGAAATCGCCCAGCCGCGCATCCCGTGTTCCTCCTGATTGCTGTTGGATGGTGCTCTTGCAACGGACTCAGCGTCAAGTCGCGGCGCTGTGGTGGACGCACCCACGAGGGCCGCTCCGCCTTCGGCGACGGTGTGTGGGGCTGAGCACGGCCGGCGAAGGCGCCGACGCTCGGTGCCTCCGCCGTACGGCACGGCTCGAAGCTGGATCAGCGTTCTGCCGGGGCGTCCGGGCGCAGGCTGGCGTGACGTTCCCTGCCCGATGTCGAATTCCGGTTCGCTCAAGGCGCTTTCCGGGGTCGCGGCAGCGCCGTCGGTGAGCCCGCTCGCGGTCTGGCCGCACCTTCGCCCACGCCCGCCTTGTTCCTGGTAGCCCTTGAGTTGAGAGCCGCGGCCGGTCACGTTGCGCGCCCCTCCTCAGGGCATTCACGACATGAGCGGGCCGCGCATCCTCGAAATAGGCGATCACTTCGTCTTCAAGGCGACGCGGCCCGACTCGACCAATCTGCTTTGGACCGGGGCGCGGCCGCCGCGCGGGCTTCCGCCCGAACTGTTCCGCAAGTGCACCCCAGCGGCGTTCGCCGACGCCATCCGGCAAGCGCGGGCTGGCGCTTATGACCTCGTGGTCGCCTATCCGCCGCACCGCTCCGCTTTCGATGCGCGCAATTGGCTGCGCCTGTTGCAGGCAGGTCCGCGGATCTTCGCCACCGCGTGGCTCGGCCTGCTCCCGCCCGAGCTGCCGTTGGCGGTGCTCGACATGGGCGACGATCGGACCATCGGCGCCCATGCGTTCCGGCTGATGGATCGCGCCACACTATGGTTCAAGCGCGAGTTGCCGGTGGACCGTTTCGGCGTGCTGCAGGGCACCGCGCATCCGCGGCTGCCGACCACCCGCTTGCGCAACTCACCGCGCTGGCGCGAGCGGCTGGCGAAGCTGCGGCCGATCGGGCTGCCCGACTTCACGGCGCCCGACCCGGGCACCCAGGTCAAGCGGGCCGACCTGTTCTTCCTCGGCACGGTGGAAGGCAACTCGACCGAGCGACCGCGCGGGCTCGCCGAGCTGCGGCGGCTGGCGCAATCCGGGATCGTGCTGGACCTGCCGGAGCAGCGACTGCCGCACGCGGAATTCCTCAACCGCATGACGCAGGCCCGGATGACCTGGTCGCCGGAGGGCCTGGGCTGGATGTGCTACCGGCACCTGGAGGCGGCGGCCTGCCGCTCGGTGCCGCTGTCGAACTACCCCACCATCACCCGCTACGCGCCGCTCGAGCACGGCATCCATGCCGTGTTCTACAGCCCCGAGGAGGGAGGGCTCACACGGGCGGTCGAATTTGCGCTGCGGGACCGCGACGCATTGGCGCGCATGGCGGATGCGGCCCACGCCCACGTCATCGCGCACCACACCCCTGCGGCGATCGTCGCCTATGTGATCGAGATGACGCTGGCCGCCGCCCGGCGGCAGCCCTAAAGGGCCGGCACACTCCCGCTCCGCCTTGCCGGGCCGGCCCTGCCGATGCTAGCGCAGACCCGGCACACGAAAAACCGAGGCGCCATGACGATTCGCTTGCACCGCGGCGACCTTCCCGATCTGTCCCGCTACCGCGACTCCGTAGCGGTCGATACCGAGACGATGGGGCTCGATCTGCGACGCGACCGGCTGTGCGTCATCCAGCTGTCGCCCGGTGACGGCACCGCGGATGTGGTGCAGATCCCGCCGCATCCGGCCGACGCGCCCAACCTGAAGCGGCTGTTGGCCGACCCGGGCGTTCTCAAGCTGTTCCACTTCGGCCGGTTCGACCTGGCGGCGCTGTTCAATACGTTCGGGGTGATGGCGAGCCCGGTCTACTGCACCAAGATCGCGTCGCGGCTCGCGCGCACCTATACGGACCGGCACGGGCTCAAGGACCTGGTACGGGAGCTTCTGGGGATTGACCTCTCCAAGCAGCAGCAATCGTCCGATTGGGGCGGCGAGGAGCTGAGCGAGGCGCAGCTCGCCTATGCGGCGTCCGACGTGCTGCACCTGCATGCGCTGAAAGCGAAGCTCGACCAGATGCTGGTGCGGGAACGGCGCGACGCCATGGCGCAGGCCTGCTTCGCCTTCCTGCCGAACCGGGCTCTGCTCGATCTGGCCGGCTGGGGCGCGGAGGACATCTTCGCGCATTCCTGATCTTTGCCCCGGCGAAGCCATATTCGGAGGCGACCCTGAGCGGACGGGCGTCCCCGGGGGAAGAGGGGGGCGCGGGCGGACATATCTAAGGGAAATGGGTTCAGCACTCACGTTGCAGCCGGGGCCGCATGCCTGGCAGGCCAGCCGAAGCGACGACCGGGCGCTTGCGTTCCGCCGCGCGCGACGGCACAGCCGCCTCGTGCGCCTGCTGCGCGTCGCCATTCCTGCCGTCCTGGCGCTCGCCGTTGTGGCGTATTTCGGCAGCTCGATGCTGAGCCGCTATGCCGGTATCGCGCTGCCGAGCATCGGCAAGCTGGCGGTCTCGGGCACGCGCATTACCATGGACCTGCCGCGGCTCGCCGGCTTCACGCGTGACGGCCGCTCCTATGAGTTGACGGCGAGCGCGGCCGCGCAGGATTTCAGGCAGCCCCACTTGGTGGAATTGAAGGATGTCCGCGCCGACCTTGAAATGCAGGGTGGCAATCGCGTCGTGGTCAGGGCCGATGCCGGTGTCTACGACAGCAAGAGCGAGATCATCGTGCTGCGCAACAATCTGATCGTCGCCAGCACGGATGGCGAGGTCAACCTGATCGAGGCGAAGATCAACCTGCGCACCAACCACGTGACCTCCGAACAGCCGGTCCGCGTTCTGATGCGTCAAGGCCGGGTGGATGCCAATCAGCTGGAAGTGATCGATGGCGGCGCGGTGGTGCATTTTCGCGGCGGCGTGCGCATGGTGACCGGCGCGGACGGTGGATTGCCGGTCGGTGCCATCCAGGGAGGGCGCCGGTGAGCGTACCGCGGTTGGCGTTTAGCGTGGTGCCGCGCGTCGGCGCAGCGCTCGGCTTGATGATCTGGCTCGCCGGGGCAGCGGCCGCACAGCCCACACAGGGGCCGCCCAACGCGCTGCAGGGCTTCTCGCAGAACCGTGGCCAGCCGATCAACATCGAATCGGTCAGCCTGGAAGTGCGCGACAAGGAAAAGGT
>DASWSO010000771.1:0-3212 GCA_036402635.1 Xanthobacteraceae bacterium | reverse complement strand
GTTCCGGGCTGGTGGAAAGCAAGGCGATCGGGCAGCCAACAAGTTCCTCGACCCGGCGGACATATTTGATGGCCTGCGCCGGCAAATCCGCCCAGGAGCGGGCATTGGCGGTCGGCTCCTTCCAGCCTTCGATGGTCTCGTAGACCGGCACCACCCGGGCCTGCGCACCCTCGCCCGCCGGCAGATGGTCGATTTCCTTGCCGTCCAGCATGTAACCGGTGCAGACTTTCAGCTCCTCGAGGCCGTCGAGAATGTCGAGCTTGGTCAGCGCCAAGCCGTTGATTCCGCTGGTCCGCACGGTCTGCCGCACCAGCACGGCGTCGAACCAGCCGCAGCGCCGGCGGCGTCCCGTCACGGTGCCGAATTCGCGGCCGCGGTCGCCGATCAGGTGACCGATCTCGTTGTCCTGCTCGGTCGGGAACGGCCCGTCCCCGACCCGCGTCGTGTAGGCCTTGCAGATGCCGAGCACGTAATCGATCGCCCCCGGGCCGAGGCCGCTGCCGGTCGCCGCCTGCGCCGCCACCGTGTTCGAGGAGGTGACGTAGGGATAGGTGCCGTGGTCGACGTCGAGCAGCGCCCCTTGCGCGCCTTCGAACAGGATGCGCTTGCCTTCCCGGCGTTTCTCGTCGAGCAGCGACCAGACGCGGTCCATGTACGGCAGCACCCGCGGCGCGATCTTTGCCAAATTGCGGAAGAGCTCGCCGCCGTCGATCTCGGGCAGAGAGAGGCCGCGCCGCAGCGCGTTGTGGTGCGCCAGCAGGCGCTCGATCTTGCGGTCCAGCGAGCCGAGATCGGCGAGGTCCATCAGGCGGATGGCACGCCGGCCGACCTTGTCCTCGTAGGCCGGGCCGATGCCGCGCTTGGTGGTGCCGATGCGGCCGGTGCTCGACGACTCCCGCAACGCGTCGAGCTCGCGGTGCACCGGCAGAATCAGGGTCGCGTTCTCGGCGATGCGCAGCGTCTCCGGCGTGATCGTAACGCCCTGCCCCGCCAGCCGCTCGATCTCCTCGATCAGCGCCTGCGGATCCAGCACCACCCCGTTGCCGATGACGGAGAGCTTGCCTTCCCGCACCACGCCGGACGGCAGCAGCGACAACTTGTACACGTTGCCGTCGATCACCAGCGTATGCCCGGCATTATGGCCGCCCTGGAACCGCACGACGATATCGGCCTGAGCCGAAAGCCAGTCGACGATCTTGCCCTTGCCCTCGTCGCCCCATTGGGCGCCGACCACCACCACATTCGCCATTCAGAAAAGGCTCCGGGAAAATGCCTAGAAGGCGTTGCGAAGACCGGCGTCCTTCAAGATCTCGTTGACCGTGATCTTGGAACGCAGCTTCTTGTCGACGGTGACCCGCAATTTCGTGTCGGGGTGCCACCAGATTTCGTGATCGCCGCGCACGTGCGGCGTCAAATCAGCCATGGGCCGCAGGTGAGCGCGCGTCAACCGGCATTCATCGACCGGTCGCTCGCGCGCGCAACGATCTCGATGGAGACCTCCGCTTCGGGGTCCCAGTCGGCTGTCACCGGTAGCGGGCGCGCCATGGCTGAATCCTTTCAAAGACATGATACTGCAGCCGCAGCGCGAAGCGATGTCAATCGCCGGCGACGCGAGGTCAGAAGCGCAGCGGCTTCGCCTGTTTCACGTGCGGCAGGGCGGTGATCTTCGGCAACAGCTCGGGCGGCACGGTGCCGTCCACCTCCACCAGCGCAATAGCGTCGCCGCCCGGCACGTGGCGGCCGAGATGGAAGGTGGCGATGTTGACACCGGCGTTGGCCAGCAAGGTCGCAAAAGCGCCGACGAAGCCGGGCTTGTCCTCGTTGGTCACGTACAGCATCGAGGAGCCGAACTCCGCGTCCATGCGGATCCCCTTGATGTCGACGATGCGCGGACGACCGTCCGCGTATACCGTGCCGGAGACCGAGCGCTCTTGCCGCTGGGTCACCACCGTCACGGTGATCAGGCTCTCGTAGTCTCCCGGAGCGTCGCGCGTGGTCTCCTCGACCACGATGCCGCGCTCCTTCGCGACCACCGGCGCCGAGACCACGTTGACGTCCTGCAGCATCGGGCGCAGCAGGCCGGCAATCGCCGCTGCGGTGAGCGCGCGCGTCTTCAGGTGCGCCACCGCGCCCGCATAGGTCAGGTGCACGCTGCTGATGCCGCTGTCGGTGAGCTGGCCGGCGAATGAGCCGAGCTTGTCGGCGAGATCGACGAACGGCCGCAGCTTTGGCGCCTCCTCGGCCGTAATCGAGGGAAAATTCACGGCGTTCGAGATCGCGCCCTGCAGCAGGTAGTCGGACATCTGCTCGGCGATCTGCAGCGCGACGTTCTCCTGCGCCTCCATGGTGGCGGCGCCGAGATGCGGCGTGCAGACCACATTGGGATGACCGAACAGCGGGTTCTCGGTCGCCGGCTCCACCGTGAACACGTCGAAAGCGGCGCCCGCCACATGCCCGGCGTCGAGCGCCTGGCGCAACGCCGTCTCGTCCACTAGGCCGCCGCGCGCGCAGTTGATGATGCGCACGCCGGGCTTGGTCGCGCCGAGCGCCTTGCCATCCAGGATGTTCTTGGTGCGGTCGGTCAGCGGCGTGTGCAGCGTGATGAAATCCGCACGCCGCAGCAGCTCCTCGAGCTCGACCTTCTCGACTCCGAGGTCGCGCGCGCGTTCCGGCGACAGGAACGGATCGAAGGCGATCACCTTCATCTTCAGCCCATGCGCGCGATCCGCGACGATCGAGCCGATATTGCCGCAACCGATCACGCCGAGGGTCTTGCCGGTGATCTCGACGCCGAGAAAGCGGTTCTTCTCCCACTTGCCCTGCTGGGTCGAGAGGTCGGCCGCGGGAATCTCTCGCGCCAACGCCAGCATCAGACTGATCGCATGCTCGGCGGTGGTGATGGAATTGCCGAACGGCGTGTTCATGACGATCACGCCCTTGGCGGTGGCGGCCGGGATGTCGACATTGTCCACCCCAATGCCGGCGCGGCCGATCACCTTCAATCTGCCGGCGCGGTCCAGGATCTTGCTGGTCACCTTGGTGGCGGAGCGGATGGCGAGGCCGTCGTAACCGGCGATCGCGTCGGCCAGCTTGTCCTTGTCCTTGCCGAGGTTGGGCTGGAACTCGACCTCGACGCCACGGTCCTGAAATATCTGCACCGCGGCCGGCGAGAGCGCATCGGAAATGAGAACGCGAGGGGACATGAGTGTCTC
>DASWSO010000770.1:0-5501 GCA_036402635.1 Xanthobacteraceae bacterium | reverse complement strand
CATCGGACCCAACCCAAAGCTGCTCGCGGCCGTGAAGGAGTCCGACCTCGTCATGCTGGTCGGCGGCCGACTCGGCGAGATGCCGTCGCAGGGTTACACGCTGTTCAACATCCCGGTGCCACAGACCACTTTCGTGCATGTCCACCCGGGAGCGGAGGAACTCGGCCGCGTCTACCGTCCGAACCTCGGCATCCATGCCTCGCCGACCGCCTTCGCCGCTTCCTTGGAGGCACTGCAGCCGCCGAACGAAATCCGCTGGCGCGCCCGCACTGACGAGCTGCATGCGAGCTATCTCGCCTGGACCGAGAAGCCGAACCCGCAGCCCGGCCGCGTGAACATGGGCGATGCCATGCTGTATTTGCGCGGCGCGCTGCCGGAAGACGCGATCATCACCAACGGCGCCGGCAACTTCGCCGTCTGGGTGCCGCGCTACTACCGGTTTCGCCGCTTCAACACGTCGCTCGGGCCGACCTCCGGCTCGATGGGCTACGGCGTCCCGGCCGCCGTCGCAGCGAAACGCCTGCACCCGGACCGTGAGGTGGTCTGCCTCGCTGGCGACGGCGACTTCCTGATGAATGGTCAGGAATTCGCCACCGCAGTGCAGTACGGCCTCCCGATCGTCGTGATCGTGGTCGACAACGGCATGTACGGCACGATCCGGATGCACCAGGAGCGCGAGTATCCGGGCCGCGTGTCCGGCACGGATTTGAAGAACCCCGACTTCGCCGCGTATGCGCGCGCATTCGGCGGGTACGGTGCGACCGTGGAGAAGACCGAGGATTTCGCGGCCGCATTCGAGGCGGCGCGAGCGTCGGGCAAGCCGGCGATCCTGCACGTGAAGATCGATCCGGAAGCGATCACGCCGGCGATGACGATCAGCAAGATTCGCGAGAAGGCGCTCGCCGAGCGCGGCGCTTAGGGCCGAAGGCGTTCGCCGGACATGCCTTATCGGCAGACGGATCGCACCCGCGAGCGGCTGGCTGCGCGCCATGGCGCCATCCTGGGTGCCGCCCGTGCGATCGCGTCCGAACACGGGATGGCGGCGGTGCAGATCGCAAGCGTGGCGGAAGGCGCAGGGATCGCTGCGGGCACGGTCTACCGCTACTTCCGGTCCAAGGCCGAACTGGTGGAGGCGCTCGTCGGCGCGGTCGCGGCAGCCGAGCTCGAGGCGCTCCGCACGGCCGCGGATGCCGCGCCGGGACCGCTGTCCGGCCTGGCCGCGGCAGTCGTGACCTTTTCGGCGCGCTCTTTGCGGCAGCGGCAGCTGGTCTGGGCCGTGATGGCTGAGCCGATCGAAGCCGAGGTGGGCCGTGCCCGCCTGGCGTTCCGTGCCGCCTTGCGCGACGAGATGCGCTCGCGGGTCGCAGCTGCCGTCGCCACCAATCAGCTCGCCGACACCGATTCGGATCTGGCCGCCACCGCACTCGTCGGCGCGCTGCTGGAGGCGCTGATCGGTCCGCTTGCCGCCAATGTGCGGCATGATCCGTCCGCACAACGGGAGGCGGTGCAGATGGTCGGGCTGATCGCGTTGCGGGCGGTCGGCCTCGCCGACGCCCACGCCCGCGGCCTGATCGTGCAGGCGCGGTGGCCGTAGCAAGAACTCGAAGCAGTCCTCAGTGCGACATGAGGCACGGCACCGTCATCGACGACAGCATGCCGCGGGTGACGCCACCGAGGATGAACTCGCGTAGCCGCGAGTGACCGTAGCCGCCCATCACGATGAAGTCGGCCGAGATATCCGCTGCGAACGACAGCAGCGTCTCCTGCACGCTGGTTTCGCTAAACAGCGTCTTGACCTCCACATTGACGCCATGGCGCGCCAAGTGCTGGCCCATGTCGGCTCCCGGCAAGGAATCCGGCTGCCGGCCAGGGTCGCACACCATCACCACTTCCAGGCTCTTCGCGCGCTCCAGGAACGGGATCGCGTCGCCGATGGCACGGGCCGCGGCGTGGCCGCCGTCCCAGCACACCATCACGCGCTCCAGCGTCATGCCGCCTTTGTGCACATAGGGAACGACGACCACCGGACGGCCGGACTGGAAGATGGCGGCCTCGACGATCAGCTCGTTGCCGCTGTCCTCGTCCGGATCAGGCTGCATGATGACGGATATGTCGAAGCGGCGGCCCATGCGGCCAAAGCGATCGGCAGCGCCGGCGAGACTGGTACCGAAGACGTGCGACTCGAAGGACAGGCCGGCCAGCCCTGCAGCACGATCGAAGCGACTGCGCGCCGCGTTGGCGATCTTTTCATGCTCCGCCCGCTGGGCGTCGATGATATCCGCCGGCAGCGTACCCATGACGGTGGCCGGGATCACGGGCTCGAGCGCGAACGCAATGCCGGCCGCATGGGCCTCGAATGTTTCGGCGAGCGAGACGCCGAATTCGATCGCCGCGTCGCGCTTGGCCGCGGCCGACAGGCCCACCAATACGTCCTTGATCATGATCCGGCCCCGCTGTGCGGAGCGCCGACATGCGGCGCGCCTTGGGCCTAGCAGCGTAGGCCCGCGTCCCGCCCAGGATCAAGCGCGGGCGCACACGTCACTCAGTCTTGAAACCGACCGAGCTCGCAGCCGTTCGCGGCATAGACGTAACGGCCGACCCCGTAACGATCGTAGACCAGGCTCGGGCGGCAGCGCTCTGACCACGCGCGCTCGCGCGCCTCGATCTCCTGCTCGTCGGGCGGCCCGCTGCGCAGGCGAGTGACGTAAGTATTGACCACGCCGTAGCGCAGGGCACCTGCGCAAGCCACACCGGAGCCGGTGCCGGCGCAGCTGCCGGAAAACGACGCACCGGCACGAGCCGGCATGGCACCGGTGAGCAGCAAGAGCGCTGCCCCTGCGCCGAGTGCGATCGTATGAGCCGAGAGGATTCCGGATGTGCTCGATGTGCGCGCCTGCGTCATTTCCACGCTCCGATGCTGGGCGGCGCAAGTGTCCCGAAAGGGGACGCCTGGCTTGCCTTCAGCTTCGGTTGGGCAGGGACCGTGCCGTCTCTTTGCGGGCCACGCGTGGACGATGACTATATTATCGCGGGGTGCAGCCTCCACCGGGGGTCCCCTGGCAGAAGGCCTATCGGCCCGGCTTACTTCTTCTTCCCGTCCGGGCCGAACTGCGCCAGATAGGCCCACAGGTTGTTGATCTCGGTCTCGTTCTTGATGCCGGGGAAGATCATCTTGGTGCCGGGGATCTTCGCCTTCGGATCCTTGATGTACTCCTTGAACGCGGCCTCGCTCCAGGTGATGCCGGAGTTCTTGTTGGCTTCCGAGTAGGAGTAGCCCTCGACGCTGCCGGACTTGCGGCCGTCGAGGCCGTTGAGGACGGGACCGACCTTGTTCTTGGCGCCCTCGCCGACCGAATGGCAAGGCAGGCACTTCTTGAACGAGTTCTCGCCCGCCGCGAGATCCTGCGCCGCCGCGGCGAAGCCTGAAGATGCGAGCAGCGCCGCTGCGAGCGCCGTTCTGAGAAGCGTCATTCCTCTGCTCCTGGACGTGTAGGCAGCCAGCCAGTTTATGGGTCCACATGGCCGGTTGCCGATGGGCTGTCAACGCGCCCGCGTGACGAGGGTTGCGGGCCCTCGCCTCGCGCCACGTCGCCAAATCTCCTATGATCGCCGGCAACACAAGCCTTCGATGCGAGACACGCGATGTCGCAACTGAAGATGCCTGAAGCCGACCGGACCGTGCTGGCGCGCCGTGACGCGATCGTCACGGCTTTGCGCGCGATCGTGCCGGGCGAGGGCGTGATCGACGCCGAGCGCGAGATGCGGCCTTACGAGTCGGACGGCCTGACGGCATACCGGCAGCTGCCGATGGTGGTGGTGCTGCCGAGCACGACCGAACAGGTGTCGCGCGTGCTGCGCTACTGTCACGACAACGGCATCCGGGTGGTGCCGCGCGGGGCAGGCACTTCGCTCTCCGGCGGGGCGCTGCCCCTGGCCGACGGCGTGCTGCTGGGGATGGGCAAGTTCAGCCGCATCCGCGACATCGACTTCGCGAACCGGGTGGTGGTGGCGGAGCCGGGCGTCACCAACCTCGCCATCACGCGCGCGGTCGAGGATGCAGGTTTCTATTACGCGCCGGACCCATCCTCGCAGATCGCCTGCACGATCGGCGGCAATATCGCGGAGAATTCCGGTGGCGTGCACTGCCTGAAATACGGCCTCACCACCAACAACGTGCTCGGCTGCGAACTGGTGCTGATCACCGGCGAGATCGTGCGGATAGGCGGCAAGCACCTCGACAGCGGCGGTTACGACCTGCTGGGCATCATCACGGGTTCCGAAGGCCTGCTCGGCGTGGTGACCGAGATCACCGTCCGCATCCTGCGCAAGCCGGAAACCGCGCGCGCCGTCCTGGTCGGGTTTCCGACGTCGGAAGCGGCCGGCGATTGTGTCGCCCGCATCATCGGGGCCGGCATCATTCCGGGCGGCATGGAGATGATGGACCGCCCGGCCATCCATGCGGCCGAAGAGTTCTTGCATTGCGGCTACCCGCTCGACGTCGAGGCGCTGCTGATCGTGGAGCTCGACGGGCCGGAGGCCGAGTGCAGCCACCTGTTGGAACGGGTAGCCGCGCTGGCGAACGAATGCGGCGCCGTCACGCTCAAAATGTCGAACTCGGAGGAGGAGCGGCTGCTGTTCTGGGCCGGTCGCAAGGCGGCGTTCCCGGCGGTCGGCCGCATCTCGCCGGACTATTACTGCATGGACGGCACCATCCCGCGGGCACAGCTGCCGCGGGTGTTGGCCCGCATGCGCGAGATGCAGGAGAAGTACGGGCTGCGCGTCGCCAACGTCTTCCATGCCGGGGACGGCAACCTGCACCCGCTGATCCTCTATGACGCCAACAAGCCCGGCGAGCTCGAACGGGCCGAGCTGTTCGGCGCCGATATCCTGCGGCTGTGCGTCGAGGTTGGCGGCGTGCTCACCGGCGAGCATGGGGTCGGGGTCGAGAAGCGCGATCTGATGCCCTCGATGTTCTCCGAGATTGATCTAGCGCATCAGCAGCGGCTGAAGTGCGCCTTCGACGATCAGGGCCTGCTCAATCCCGGCAAGGTTTTCCCGACCCTGCACCGCTGCGCCGAGCTCGGCCGCCTGCATGTGCACGGCGGGAAGGTGGCGTTCCCAGACATTCCGCGGTTCTGAAACCGCCCACTCGTGACGCTTGACGTCACTTGACGCCGCCCTGCTTTCCTTGTGATCAGACGTTCGCAGACAAGCGTACGGCCGCCTCGTTTGTCGGCAGATTTATCAACTCGATTTGGTTGGCGCAGCCCCGAGCCTCGACATCCTCAAGGTGCCGCCGGGCAACCGGCTGGAAGCACTGCGAGGCGGCAGCAGGCGGGCCAGTGCAGCATCAGGGTCAGGGAGCAGTGGCGCCTGTGCTTTCGCTGGAGCGAAGGTGACACGTATGACGTGGAATTCTGTGACCATCACCGAGGGTCGAGCATGAGTATTCGGCGCGAAGACCTGGACGGCGGGCGGATCGATCCAGGCGAGGCGAATTC
>DASWSO010000769.1:0-5379 GCA_036402635.1 Xanthobacteraceae bacterium | reverse complement strand
GCGCTGCTGGTCGGGCTCGCCGACAATTTCGGCAAGGCGCTGTTTCCGGAGATCTCCTACTTCACGCTGTATGCGCCGATGGTGTTGATCCTGGCGATCAAGCCGACGGGTCTGTTCGGACGGGAATGAGCGCCAAGCGATGACCAATTCGAGACTGAAGATCCTGGCCGTCATCGTGGTGCTGGCCGCGATCCTGATCGTGGTGCCGCGCAGCAACTCGTTCGTGATCCTGCTGGTGACGCGCGCGCTTGCCTTCGCGATCCTGGCGATGAGCCTCGACATCCTGCTCGGCTTCACCGGCCTCGCGTCGCTCGGGCAGGCGGCGTATTTCGGCGTCGGCGCCTACCTCACCGCCATCCTGGCGACGAAATACCAGTTCGGGCTCGGCTGGGATTTCTGGCTGGTCGTCGTCCTGGGCATGGTGTTCGGCGCCGGGCTCGCGGCGATCTTCGGCTTGTTCGCGATCCGCGCCTCCGGCGTCTACTTCCTGATGATCACGCTCGCGCTCGGCCAATGCGTCTGGGGGCTGGCTTACCGGTGGAACTCGGTGACCGGCGGCGACAACGGGATCAGCCTGCGCGAACGGCCGAAATTCGGCCTCGACCTGTCGAACGAGGTGACCTTCTTCTACCTCGTGTTCGCATTCTTCGCGGTCTCGCTGCTGCTGCTGTACATCCTGGTGCGCTCGCCGTTCGGCCGCAGCCTCGTCGGCATCCGTGAACGCGAGCTGCGCATGCAGATCCTCGGTTACAACACCTGGCTGCACAAATATATCGCCTTCATCATCGCGGGCGCATTCGGCGGCCTCTCGGGCGTGCTGTGGGCGCACACCACCGGCATCGTCAGCCCCGAGAACGTGGTTTTGACCACCTCGGTGGACGCTCTTCTGATGGTGGTGCTCGGCGGCGCCGGAACGCTCGTCGGGGGAGCGATCGGCTCCGCCATCGTCATTGCGCTGCGCGAATATCTCAGCACGCTGGTGCCGTGGTGGCAGTACGTGCTGGGCGCCGTGTATGTGCTGACGATCCTCTATCTGCCCATGGGTCTGATGGGCATTCCCGCACGGCTGCGGCGGCAGCGCGCGCGGGCTGCGAAGCAGCCGGACGCAAAGAGTTTGGAGCCCGTCTCGTCCTGACGAGGTCGCGGCGGATACGTCAACAAGTGAGGGAGAGTCGAATGTGGAATACGACGCGGCGTAGTTTCGGCCCGATGGTGTTGGGCGGTCTGGCGCTCGGCTGGGCGGCGCAGGCGCCGGCAGGTGCGGAAGAATTGCGCATCGGCTTCCTGGCTCCGACCACCGGCATCTTCGCCCAGGTCGGCAAGGACATGGTCGACGGCTTCCAGCTCTATCTCGACGAGCACAAGAACGACTTCGCCGGCGCGCAGGTGAAGTTCATCGTCGAGGACGAGCAGGGCAAGCCGGACACCGCCGTCACCAAGGCCCGGAAGCTGATCCTGCAGGACAAGGTGCACATGTTCGTCGGCGGCCTCCTGGCCTCGACCGGCTATGCGCTGGCGCCGGTGAGCACCAGCGAGAAGGTGCTCTACATCTCGTCGGTGTCGTCGGCGGACGACCTGACCCAGCGCCAGCTCGACAAGTTCCCCTATTTCATCCGCACCGGCTGGACCAGCTCCCAGCCCAGCCACCCGTTCGGCCAATGGGCCTGCGAGCAGGGCTACAAGCGGGTGGTGACGATCGCGGCCGACTACGCGTTCGGCTATGAGGTCACCGGCGGCTTCCAGAAGGCGTTCGAGGATTGCGGCGGCAAGGTCGTGCAGAAGATCTGGCCGCCGCTCGGCACCAAGGACTTCGGGCCGTATCTGCCGACCATCAAGGCGGACGCCGACGCGATCTTCACCGTCATGGTGGGACCGATGTCGCTGCAATTCCCGAAGCAGCTCGCGGCCGCCGGCAACAAGAAGCCGGTGATCGGCGGCGGCACCAGCTACGACGAGTTCTCGCTCCCGTTCATGGGAGACGAGTCGATCGGCCACATCTCCACGCTGCAGTACAGCGCCGCGCTGACCACGCCGGCGAACGAAGCGTTCGTGAAGAAGTACCGCGCCAAGTACGGCAAGGTGCCGTCGTACTATTCGGAGAGCAACTACACGACCGCGCAGATGGTGCACGAGGTGATGAAGCAGAACGGCGGCAAGTGGCCGGGCACCGAGGCGTTCATCAAGCAGCTCAACGCCGTGAAGGTGGAAGCGCCGCGCGGGCCGGTGACGATCGACGACATGCGCAACCCGGTGCAGAACATCTACATCAAGAAGGTCGAGAAGAAGAAGATGTTCGGCTACGACAAGGACGAGCTCTGGAACACGGTCATCAAGACCTATCCCAATGTCGGCCAGGCCGGGCCCTACGCGAAGGACGAGTTCCTGAAGCAGCCGGTCTACAGCCGCGAATTCCCGGCCTGTAAGTTCTGCGACTGAATAAGCGACATAAGCGACGGCCGGGCCTGCCGCTGGCGGGCCCGGCATCCCCTGCCCTCTCCGTGATTTTGAATGCAGAGACGTGGACACTGGAATGAGTAGCGGCACGCCCGTTCTCGAGCTCAAAGGCCTGTCGAAGAGCTTCGGCGGCCTTCGCGCGGTGCGCGGCGTCGACCTGCGGGTCATGCCGGGCGAGCGCAAGGCGGTCATTGGGCCAAACGGCGCCGGCAAAACCACGCTGTTCAACCTGATCACCGGCATCTTTCCGTCCACCTCCGGGCAGGTGCAGCTTTTTGGCCAGGACGTGACGAAGTGGCCGAGCCACCGCCGCACCGCCATGGGAATGGCGCGCACGTTCCAGGTCACGCACCTGTTTCCGAAGCTGACCGTGCTCGACAATGTGCTGCTGGCGATCGAGGGGTTGCGCAGCACCAAGTTCGTGATGTGGCGGTTCCTGTCGTCGTACCGCGACGTCTACGACAAGGCGCATGGCCTGTTGCAGCAGGCCGGCTTTATGGACCGCAAGGACGTCGAGGTGCGCTACCTCTCCCACGGCGAGCAGCGGCAGCTCGAGATCGTGCTCGGCCTCGCCAGCGACCCGAAGATCCTGCTGCTGGACGAGCCGGCGGCCGGCCTCTCCTCCGGCGAATCCACCGAGATGGCGCGCTTCCTGATGGCGCTCGATCCCAAGCTCGCGATCCTCCTGATCGAGCACGACATGGACGTGGTGTTCGACGTGGCCCACCACATCTCGGTGCTGCATTTCGGCGAAGTGCTGGAGTCCGGATCGGCCGAGCAGATCCGCAAGAGCGCGAAGGTGCAGGAAATCTATCTGGGGACCGCTTGATCCATGGCGATCGTCGAAGTCGAAGACATCCACACCTATTACGGCGACGCCTACGTGCTGCAGGGCCTGTCGCTGCGGCTCGAGCAAGGTCAGATCCTCGGCCTGCTCGGGCGCAACGGCGTCGGCAACACCACGCTGGTGAACTCGATCGTCGGCTTCATTCCGCCGCGCCGCGGCAAGGTGATCTTCAAGGGCACCGACATCACCCGCCACTCGTCGTTCGAGACCGTCCGCAGCGGCATGGGCTTAGTGCCGCAGGGGCGGCGCGTGTTCCCGACCTTGAGCGTCGAGGAGAACCTGCTGGTGGCGGAGCGCAGCTTCGACCGCCACGGCTGGAACCTGGAGCGCGTCTACGGCCTGTTTCCGCGCCTGCGCGAGCGCCGCACCCAGCGCTCAAAGACCCTATCCGGCGGCGAGCAGCAGATGCTCGCCATCGGCCGCGCGCTGATGACCAATCCGGACTGCCTGATCATGGACGAGCCGTCCGAGGGGCTCGCGCCGATCATCATCCAGGGCGTCTGGGACGCGGTCAGCGAATTGAAGAAACAGGGCATGTCGATCCTGCTGGTGGAGCAGAACACCTCGCTCGCCCTCAAGCTGGTCGACTACGTCCACGTGATGAGCAAGGGCCAAGTGGTCTATTCGGCGCGGCCGGACGAGCTCGCCGGCAACGAGGCCATCCGGTCGAAGTTCCTGGGCATCTGAGCCCGTTGCGGGCGCCCGCGCCTGCACGCAACGGTTCGGTTCCGCGCCCGCGGTGAAGATGCTAACCCTTCCCCATTCGAGACCATGACGCGAGAGAGCACAGCCATGGCGGAGCGACTGATCACCGATATCGGAGGCCTTCCGGCCGAGGAGATCCCGCGCGAGGAGCTGCACCAGCTCTTCTGGGAAAAGAACATGATCGCCATGTTCAACGTGCTGTGGGTCAAGGGCGTGTTCAATCTCGACCAGTTCCGCCGCGCCGTGGAAGAGATGTCCAAGGACGACTACAAGCATTCCACCTTCTACGGTCGCCGGCTCGACGGCATGACCGACCTTCTGGTCGAGCAGGGCATCGTCAGCCGCGAGGAGCTGGCGGCGCGCACCGAGCAGGTCCTGCGGGAGGGCACGCGCGATCATGTCGGCTAAAGCAGCTTCCAGCTACGCACTGGGCGACCGGGTGCGGATCGTCGATCTCGGCAAGGGCGGCCACGTGCGCACCCCGATCTACGTGCGCGAGAAGGTTGGGGTGATCGACCAGGTCTGCGGCAATTTCGAAAACCCGGAAGAGCGCGCCTACGGGCGCGTCGGGCGCGCCCGCATCCCGCTCTATCGCGTCCGTCTCAAGCAGCGCGACCTGTGGCCGGACTACGAAGGACCCGACAGCGACAGCCTCGTGCTGGAAATCTACGATCACTGGCTGCGGCCAGCCTGAGCCCGGAGGCGTTCGATGAGCACCGATCACCACGACCATCACCATCATCACGAGCACGCGCACGATCACGCGCATGGCCCGCACCCGACGCGGGAAGACGACGATCTCGCCCTCACCCCGGCCGAGGCCAAGTTCCTGGCGTTGAAGAGCCTCTTGATCGAGAAGGGCGTGGTGACGGCCGACGAGATCCGCCGGCGGCAGGAGGTCAACGAACTCGGCACGCCGCACCAGGGCGCCCGCATGGTCGCGCGCGCCTGGATCGATCCGAGCTTCAAGCAGCGCATGCTCAGCGACGGCAAGGGCGCCGCGATGGAGCTCGGTATCGAGGTCACCGAAGCCGAGCTGATGGTGATCGAGAACACGCCCGGCTGCCACAACCTCATCGTCTGCACGCTGTGCTCGTGCTACCCGCGCTCGCTGCTCGGCGAGCCGCCCGGCTGGTACGTCAGCAAGGCCTACCGCTCGCGCGCGGTGCGCGAGCCGCGCAAGGTGCTGCGCGAGTTCGGGCTGACGTTCCCGGACGACGTGGAGCTGCGGGTGCACGACAGCAATGCGGACCTCCGCTTCATCGTGCTGCCGATGCGGCCGGCGGGGACCGAAGGGATGAGCGAGGCCGAGCTCACGGCGCTGGTTTCGCGCGATTGCCTGGTCGGCGCGGCGCTTCCGACGCGGCCGTCCT
>DASWSO010000768.1:0-3222 GCA_036402635.1 Xanthobacteraceae bacterium | reverse complement strand
CTGTTCACCGACCACGGCGCCGGCACGCTGATCACGCCCTAGCGCCGGCTCACAGCAGCGCCAGCTGGGGCATCCGATGCGCTCGATCTGATCATGGTGCCCGCGCTGGCCGCGAGCGTTCAGTGAGGCGCGGTTCCGCGGCGCTTTCTTAGATGCCCGCGCGCGACTAGACTTGCCGCATGGAGCTCGATCCCGTCCTGCTGGCGCGGCTGCAGTTTGCGTTCACGATCTCGTTCCACATCATCTTCCCGAGCTTCACGATCGGGCTCTCCGCCTATATCGCGACGCTCGAAGTGCTGTGGCTGCGCAGCGGCAGCGACCATTTCCGCCGCATCTCGCGCTTCTGGACCAAGATCTTCGCGGTCTCGTTCGCCATGGGCGTCGTTTCCGGCATCGTGCTGTCGTACGAGTTCGGCACCAACTGGGCCGGCTTCTCGCGCAATTTCGGCAACGTCATCGGCCCGCTCGCCGGCTACGAGGTGCTGACTGCGTTCTTCCTGGAAGCGACCTTCCTCGGCATCCTGCTGTTCGGCGAGAACCGCGTGCCGCGCTGGATGCATACGCTCTCCGCCATCCTGGTGGCGCTCGGCACCGCCACCTCGGCGTTCTGGATTCTCGCCGCCAACAGCTGGATGCATACGCCGGCCGGGCACGAGATGCGCGGCGGTGTCGCCTTCCCGCTCGACTGGTGGGCGATCGTGTTCAACCCGAGCTTCCCGTACCGCTTCGCCCACATGCTCAACGCCGCCTATCTCACCACCGCATTCTGCGTGCTGGCGGTGGGGGCGCGCTATTTGCTGGCCGGGCGCTTCCCGGCGGAAGCGCGCACCATGGTGCGGATGGCGGTCGGCCTGCTGGCGATCCTGGCGCCGCTGCAGCTTTTCATCGGCGACCAGCACGGGCTCAACACGCTTAAGCATCAGCCCGTGAAGGTCGCCGCCATGGAGGCACATTGGGACGGGAGCGAGCCCGGCGACTTCCACATCCTCGCCTGGCCGGACGAGAAGGCGGAGCGCAACCGCTTCGCGCTGTCGATCCCGCGCGGCGCCTCGCTGATCCTCACGCACGATCCGAACGGGCTGTTTCCCGGGCTGAAGAGCGTGCCGCCGCAGGACCGGCCACCGGTGTGGACGGTGTTCTACGCCTTCCGCATCATGCTGGCGGTCGGCTTCATCATGATCGCCGCCGGCATTTTCGGCGTGTGGCTGTGGTGGCGCGGCCGCATCTTCGAAACCCGCTGGTATCTGCGGCTCGCTTCGGCCGGCTGGCCGCTCGGCTTCATCGCGGTGCTGTCGGGCTGGATCGTCACCGAGAGCGGCCGCCAGCCGTGGATCGTCTACGGCCTCTACCGCACCGCCGACGCGGTCTCGCCGGTGCGCGCCGAGGCGGTGGCGGTGAGCCTTGCGCTGTTCGTGATCGTCTACGCGATCGTGTTTTCGGCCGGCATCTACTTCATCAACCGGCTGATCGAGCGCGGGCCCGCCGGCGCCGCCACCGGCCATGACGAGCCGCGGTCGCCGCTTTCTCCCGCCGCCGCTGCCCGCCGCGCTGGCCAGGAAGCTGCCGCGCAGGGGTGAGGCTGTAGGATGGGTTGAGCGAAGCGAAACCCATCCTACGGTCCCGCGTCCGCGGCCCATAATTCGAAAATCAGCATCGACTCGATGACGATGCCACGCTCCTGCACCAGCCGGTGCCCCAGCCCGGCCGCGCGGAAGAATTCACCGAGCAGGTCGAGGTTGGAGTCGGACGAGACCATCAGGTACATGCGCCCGCCCGGCGCCAGCCGCTCGCGCACCTGCCGAAATAACGGCTCGACGTCGCGGTAATTCGGGCCGCCGGCCCAGGCGCGGTCGGCGAGGTCGCGCGGCTCGCCCGGAAAGTACGGCGGGTTGGAGATGATCACGTCGAACAGCGGCCGCGGCGCCAGCGCCGCCAAGAGGTCCGAGCAGACCGCCGAAAGGCGGCCGCCGAAGCCGTTGCGGCGGGCATTGTCGGAGGCCGAGCGCGCCGCATTGGGATTGATGTCGAGAGCAATGACGTGCGCCGCGCCGCCGCGCGCCGCCGCCAGCGCCAGGATGCCGGAGCCGGTGCCGACGTCGGCGACATGCTTGCCGGCGAGGTCGAGCCCGGCGACGAACTCGGCGAATATCTCGCTGGAACGGTAGCGCTTCGGGTGGAAGACGGTCGGCCGCACCAGAAGCTCGAAGCCGCCCGCCTGAACCACCCGGGTCTGCCGCCGCGACGGCTTGAAGAACAAGTGATAAACGAAGAAATGCAGGGTGCGGTTGAGCAGCAGCTTGGCCCAGCTGGGTCCGCCGGCGGCGCCCGATCGGGTGATCGTCTCGGTCAAGGCCTAACCCCAAACAGAAAGCGCGGCTTCCGGACCGATCCCGGCTTCCGCGCGCCCGCATGTCCGGCCGTCGACCGACGGCCCGGAACCGCCGATCGATCCCAGGTTTCAGGCGTTTATGCAAGCAAGTTGTGGCGGTTAAGGTATCTCGCCAGCGGCGCGACCGCGACCGCCGAGCCCCAGCTTGGGGGGCCGGCAAACCCGCTACACCGCCGCGGCGTGATCCTCGAAAGCCGCGACCGCACGCTGCGCGGTCCTGGAGAGCTTCCGCCGCCCGGCCGGAACCCCGACCTCGGCGCCATGCGCCAGCCATTGATCGAGGAAGCCGGTAAGCCAGGTGCGCACGCTGTAGTCATAGGCGGCGCGCTCGGCAAAATGCGCCGGCCGCGGCTTCGCGCCCGGCAAGCTCAGCCGTGCTTGGCCGCGCACCGTCCAGCGGCACGCCATGGCGTAGGTGACCTCCGGGTGGAACTGGATCGCATAGGCAGCCGGCCCGTAGCGGAACGCCTGCACCGGGAAGGCGTCGCCTTCGGCCAGCATCACGGCGCCGGGCGGCAGGTCGAAGCCTTCGCGGTGCCATTGGTAGACGTAGGCCGGCCACGGGTCGTGCACGGCGCGGCCCTCGGCGGTCGGGCGGATCGGGTAATAGCCGATCTCGGCGCTGCCGTCGGCCGGGCAGTAGACGCGGGCGCCGAGCTTGCGTGCCAGCATCTGCGCGCCGAGGCAGATCACGAGCAGCGGCCGCTGCTCGGCCAGCGGAACGCTCATCCAGTCGATCTCGCGCTTGACGAAATCGTCCTCGTCGTTGGCGCTCATCGGGCCGCCGAACACCACCGCGCCGGCATGGCGATCGAGCGTCTCCGGCAGCGGAT
>DASWSO010000767.1:0-4357 GCA_036402635.1 Xanthobacteraceae bacterium | reverse complement strand
GCCGCCGCCGGCACCGCCAGCGTCGTCGGCTTCGAGAACGTGCTGACGGTTCCGATCTGCACCCGCTGCACGGTGTCGTTCGGTCCTTTGATCTCCACGGTGACCGGAATGGCGGCGTTGGCCGGGAGGCCGCCCTGCACTTTCGGATCGATGGTGACCGACCTGAACCCCGGCGCCGCGGCGGCGGCCGGATTTCTTGGGTCCTGCGCATGAGCGACACCCACCGACCATAGCGTCGTCAGATGCGGCTGGCCCGCACTGGCGGTATGCTTCTGATCGGCCGTTGCTCCGGCCACCAGATTGGTGATGATGCCGGGTGCGGCGATCCCGGCAATCAGCGCTTGCCGTACTTCCGCCTGGCCGGTCCCGAACGCAATCGCCGCGCCGATGATGGCGAAGATGATGAGGCCGAGCAGCATCCCGATGGCCGGCAGCGGGGTCTCAGGCACCGTGACGTAGGTGGAGGCCAGCTTGGCGAGGGTGGGAAGGACGCCCCCGAGTGCGCCGCCGATCAGAATGTACAGCATGGCAAATTCCCCCAGGTCGCATCTACACGCTATAGCACGTTTTGGTTGCGGACGGTACGGCGCCGGGTCGGATGCATGCGCCTGACCCGCCGCGGCCTGTTCGGATCGCTCGCCGCGATGACGGCCGCGGCCGGCGGGCTCGCCGGCACGCGTGCGGCATTCGGCCGCTACTACGATGGGCCGGTGTCGGACCATTTCGACGGCGCGCGCTTCTTCGATCCGGACGGGGTGCCGCCGAAGAGCCTTGTCGACCTGCTGCGCTGGTGGGCATCGGCCGAGCGCGCGGAATGGCCGGAGCGGGTCGCCAACCCGGCGTTTCCGCCGCCGCCCGCGCGGGTCGAAGGCGCGCAGCTGCGCGTCACCTTCGTCGGTCATGCCACCGTACTGCTGCAAGCCGGCGGGCTGAACATCCTGACCGACCCGGTGTGGTCGCAGCGTGTCTCGCCGGTGAGCTTCGCGGGCCCGAAGCGGGTGAGCGATCCCGGCATCGCGTTCGACGCCTTGCCGCCGATCGACGCGGTGCTGGTCTCGCACTGCCACTACGACCATCTCGATCTGCCGACGCTGGCGCGGCTCGCCGCGACGCATCGGCCGCGCGTGATCACGCCGCTCGGCAACGACACGATCATGCGGCGGTACGACGCCAACATTCGCGCCGAGACCTACGATTGGGGCGAGCGCGTCGTGCTCGCGCCCGGCGTCGCCGTGACGCTGGCGCCGATGCGGCACTGGTCGGCGCGCCACCTGCTCGACCGCAACAAGGCGCTGTGGTCGGCGTTCGTGATCGAGACGCCGGCGGGACGCATCTATCATGTCGGCGACAGCGGCTACGGCGGCGGCGAGCACTTCCGCCGGGCGCGCGAGCGCTACGGTCCGTTCCGGCTGGCGATCCTGCCGATCGGCGCTTACGAGCCGCGCTGGTTCATGCGCGAGCAGCATATGAACCCGGACGAGTCCGTGCGTGCGCTGCAGGATTGCGGCGCCGACGTCGCGCTGGCGCACCACTTCGGAACGTTCCAGCTCACGGATGAAGCGATCGACGCGCCGCGCCAGGCGCTGATCACGGCGCGCGCTGCGGCCGGCATTGCGGAGAGCCGCTTCCGCATGCTGGGGCTCGGCGAGGGATGGGACGTTTAGCGTTCGCGGCGTTCGGCCATCCAACCACCGCCGTCATGCCCGGCCTCGTGCCGGGCATCCACGTCTTTTCCTAAGCCTCGGCGATAAAGACGTGGATGGCCGGGACAACCCTCGCCGGCGGGGCGACGCCGGCTCGCCCGGCCATGACAGGCGCCGTCCCGAAATGACACGGGTCGGCAGCGCGAAACCGAACAAAATCAACACGAAGTCCGCCGACGCTTAAGTCGATTTTTACTTTGCCGCGGCATCATCGCGATGGTCGGGTTGTTGGTCTCGCGTCACCCGCCACGTCCAAGTGTCCAGAGTAGTTGCGTATGGGTGCGTTGCGTAGCGGGGCGTCTGCAGAGACGCCCCGTTCGTTTCCCGAGCCGGCGCAAGCGGGCCGCATTATCCGCGGCGATTGCGTTCCCGTGCTCGCCGGCCTGCCGGCCGCGTCGGTGGACATCGTGTTCGCCGACCCGCCGTATAATCTGCAGCTGCGCGGCGACCTCAAGCGTCCCGACGACTCGCAGGTCGACGCAGTCGACGATGCCTGGGACAAGTTCGCCAGCTTCGAGCATTACGACGCATTCACGCGCGCCTGGCTGATGGCCTGCCGCCGCGTCATGAAGCCCTCGGCGACGCTGTGGGTGATCGGCTCGTATCACAACATCTTCCGCGTCGGCGCGATCATGCAGGATCTCGGATTCTGGATCCTCAACGACGTCGTCTGGCGCAAGACCAATCCGATGCCGAACTTCCGCGGCCGGCGCTTCACCAATGCGCACGAGACGCTGATCTGGGCGGCGCGCGACGAGAACGCCAAGAAGTACACGTTCAACTACGAAGCGCTGAAGGCCGGCAACGAGGATGTGCAGGCGCGCTCCGACTGGGTGATCCCGCTTTGCACCGGCGAGGAGCGCCTGAAGGACGCTTCCGGCCGCAAGGTGCATCCGACCCAGAAGCCGGAAGGGCTGCTCGCCCGCGTGCTGCTCGCCTCCTCGAAGCCGGGCGACACCGTGCTCGATCCCTTCTTCGGCACCGGAACGACCGGCGCGGTGGCGAAGCGGCTTGGCCGCCGCTTCCTCGGCATCGAACGCGACGCCGGCTACATCGCGGCGGCGGAAGCGCGCATCGCCGCGGTCGAGCCGCTGGCGGACGCGACCGTCGCCTCCTTCATGACGGCGCGCGAGGCGCCGCGCATTCCCTTCAACGCGCTGCTCGAGCGCGGCTATATCGCGCCTGGCGCCAAGCTCACCGACGCGCGCCGGCGGCATCTGGCGCTGGTGCGTGCCGACGGCGCGGTCTCGCTTGGCGACACCGTCGGCTCGATCCACCGCATCGGCGCGCTGGCGCAAGGGTTGGAAGCCTGCAACGGCTGGACCTTCTGGCACGTCGAGACCGGCGACGGCCTCACCTGCATCGACGCGCTGCGGGCGCGGCTGCGCTCGGAGCTCAGCGTCGCTGCCGAGTAGCCGCGCCGTCGCGGGCATTCGACACGCCGCACCGAATCGGATCGGCTCCGCGCGATGACCAACACGCTCGAACTCGCGCTTCCGTTCGCCGCCGCGGACGTCGTCGCGCGGATGCGGGACTGGCTGACCTATCTCGACACCGAACTGCGCTGCTCGCCCAAGACCAGCGAGGCCTACCGGCGCGACGTGACGCAGTTCTTCGGGTTTCTCGGGGAGCATTTCGGCCGCCGCGTCACGCTGCCGATGCTCAGCAAGCTGGCGCCGGCCGACGTGCGCGCCTTCATGGCGTCGCGGCGCATGCAGGGCATCGGCGGCCGCTCGCTGATGCGCGGGCTCGCCGGCACGCGCTCGTTCGCGCGCTACATCGAGCGCAACGGCCACGGCGAAATTCCGGCGCTCAATGCGGTGCGCGCGCCGAAAGTGCCGAAGACGCTGCCGAAGCCGCTGGCGATCGCGGCCGCCAAACGCGTCG
The DNA here is from genome assembly GCA_036402635.1 of Xanthobacteraceae bacterium. Lineage (GTDB taxonomy): Bacteria > Pseudomonadota > Alphaproteobacteria > Rhizobiales > Xanthobacteraceae > DASWSO01. The sequence goes on along the minus strand of DASWSO010000767.1, from coordinate 767 downwards.
GCGACGTCGACCTGCGCGCCGGCGAGGAGCGTCCTCCGTGGGTGCTGGCGCGCGACGCCGCCGTGCTGGCGCTGCTCTACGGCTCCGGCCTGCGCATCTCGGAAGCGCTCTCGCTCAAGCGTAACGACGTGCCGGCGCGCGAAGGCGACGCCATCACGGTGGTTGGAAAGGGCCGCAAGACCCGCATGGTGCCGGTGCTGCCGCAGGTGCTGGCGCTGATCGCCGAGTATGTCGCGCTGTGCCCGTATGCGGGCGCGCCGGAGGCGCCGCTGTTCGTGGGCGCGAAGGGCGGCCCGCTGTCGCCGCGCATCATCCAGCTGACGATGGAGCGGCTGCGGGGCGCGCTCGCGCTGCCCGACAGCGCCACGCCGCACGCGCTGCGCCATTCGTTCGCGACCCATCTGCTCGCGCGCGGCGGCGACCTGCGCGCTATCCAGGAACTGCTCGGGCACGCCTCGCTCACCACCACGCAGATCTATACCCAGGTCGACAGCGAGCAGTTGCTCGCCGTGTACCGCAGCGCGCATCCGCGCGCGTAACCCGGCTTGTACCCAGCGATTCGCTCCGGCGGGGGCGCCGCGGCGAACTGGAACGCCAGAGCCTCGCGCGGCGTTCTCTCAGCATGCTGTGGCAAGTCTCTCATTCGATCCCCAGATGTAGGAGGCCACCGACGCCGTTCCGGGCCCCAAACCGTTTGTTCTTGTTTTGTTCGCAGAACAGGACTATGTAGGACCGATGTCCCGCTCCGCAGCCCTCCGGCAGCCCGC
>DASWSO010000766.1:0-2666 GCA_036402635.1 Xanthobacteraceae bacterium | reverse complement strand
CTCATCCGCTACTTTCACGAAGTGTTCGTGCTCCAGTTCGACGCCTGGGTCGCGATCGGATTCCTGGCGCAGGCGCTTTTTTCGGCGCGCTTCCTGGTGCAATGGATCGCGTCCGAACGGGCCGGCCGTAGCGTGCTGCCGATCGCGTTCTGGTTCTTCTCGATCGGCGGCGGCGCGCTGCTGCTGATCTATGCGCTTTACCGCAAGGACCCGGTGTTCATCGCCGGCCAGGCACTCGGGCTGTTGATCTACGCCCGCAACGTGCACTTGGTTTTCCGCGAGAAACGCGCGGGGGGTGGGAGCGCAGCGGGTCTTTAGATCAGCCGTAACATGCTCGCTGGATCGTCACTGGGCGCCACCCTCGAAACAGAAGGGCTGCTCGCGCCAGCAGAGAGCCCCCGGAGTCACGAGGCCGCGCGTCAGACGAGCCACTGGAAATCAGCGCGCCGTCAAAGCAGCGTCAAAAAAAAACGCGGCAGGGCAGCGTCAATCGGCGTTCAGCAGTCGTTAACCTGAATTTGCGGCGCCCATCACGCCGTTTTGGGTGCGAACGACCGCATGAGGGCATTCCGGTCGCACGAGAAATCTTCCGCTTTACGCCTGAACCCGATTGGGTAATTTCAGTTGGATTATCTAAGGTCACGCGTGAACATGTCCGCGCCGCTCCTGCACTTCCGCCTGCTGGGTGAAGCCACCGTGTTCGCCGGGAGCGGCCCGAAGGTGCGCGTCTCGGCCCAAAAGGGCATGGCGCTGCTCGCCTATCTGGCGATGAACCCCGGCCCGAACAGCCGGTCGAGCTTGGCTGACCTGCTTTGGGGAGACCGCGTCGACCGGCAGGCGCGGCAAAGTCTGCGCCAATGCATGGTCGGCCTGCGGCGGGATCTCGGGGAGACCACGCGCGTCCTCACCGGGGACGATCACACGGTCGGGCTCGACCACGCCCTGATCGCGGTCGACGTGCGGGAGTTCGAGCGTGCCGCCGCTGCGCCCGGCCATGCCGACCGCCTCCGCTGCCTGCAACTGCCATCGGGATTGTTCCTCGAGGGCTTCCATGTCGGAGCCGAGGCTTTCGACCAATGGGTGGAGGCGGAGCGCAATCGGCTCGCCGCCATCGCCACACGCACATTCATCCAACTGGCGGAGCATGCCGAGGCCGAAGGCGATGCGGCGAACGCGCTGCTCGCGCTGGAGCGGCTGATCGCGACCGACCCCGGTGAGGAGGAATGGCACCGGCGGCTCATACGCGCAGTCTCCAAGCATCGGGGTCCGGATGCCGCCATCGGCCGCGCCAAGTGGCTGGCGAGCGAGTTGCGTCGGCACGTGGACGCCGAGCCAAGCGCAGAGACCCGCGAACTGCTCGAAGCGATCCGGCGCGAAGCGGCGGCGGCGCGAACCCGCGAGACCGAGCCGGTGATGACGGCTGCCTCGGTCCCGGAAAGCGCGAGCGAACTGCCGCCGGTGCAAGAGGCCGGCGCGGTCGAGGCATTGCCGTCGCCTGTCGCTACGCCGCAGCCAGGAACTCCGTGGCGGCGCTTCCAGCCGCGCCGGTACGCGGCTGGCGCAGCCGGAGTGGTGGTGGGACTGCTGGTCGCGGCCGGCCTGGGCGCCGTGCTGGTCGGGCACGGTTCGGCTACGAACCCCGTGGCGCAGGCGCCCGAGCAGGCATCGTCGCCGCAGCCGCAGAAGGAAGCCTGGTACGGGCCGCGGCCGGACAGTCCGGCAGCCAGCCGGAGCAATGATGTCGTCGCGGTCGCGGTGCTGCCGTTCGGCAATCTTGGCGAGCCCGGCGCCGATGCGGACACCATCGCGGACATGGTCACCGATGACGTGATCAACGCGCTGTCGCGGTTCCCGGAGGTCCGGGTGATCTCCCGGCAGACGGTGATGAGCTATCGCGGCAAGCGCGTCGATGTCGCTGCCATCGGCGCCGAGCTCGACGTGCGCTTCGTGCTGCAGGGCGGGATATCGCGCAGCGACGATGGCCTTCTGGTCAGCGTCGAGCTGGTGGACGCCGGCAGCAGGCGGCACGTGTGGTCCGGCCGGTTCGAGCGCGCGGGCGCCCAGACCGCCGCGATCCAGGACGAGATCGTGAAAAGCCTCGGGCGCGAGCTGCAGATCGGCATCGGGCAGGCCGAGAGCGCGCAGACGTCGGAACCTGTCGGCGTGCGTGAACTGCTCTACAAAGGGCGAGCCGCGCTCAATGAGGCGGCCACGTCAGGCCGCGACGCTCTGCAGCGGGCGGAGAAGCTCTTCTCGGAAGCGCTGCAGCAGGACCCAGACAACGCCAGCGCGCAGACCGGACTGGCCGGATACCACATCCACATGGCGATACAGCTGTTCGCGCCCGACCCGAAGCCGCATCTGGCGCGCGCCGAAACCCTGCTCAAGGCGGCGCTCGAGCGGCGGCCGGGCGCCGCAGGGGCGCACAGCTATCTGGGCGTCGTGTATCTCGCGCGGGGCCAAGCCGAGAACGCCGCGCAATCGCTGCGGCGGGCGATCGAGCTCAATCCCAGTCACGCGCAATCCTACGGCCAGCTCGGCCGGTCATTGTTGCGCCTAGGCCGCGCCGAGGAAGCGCTCGAGCACATCCGCTACGCAATGCGCCTGAGCCCACGCGACCCCGTCATGGCGTATTGGCTAGGCTTCGCAGGAGCCGCCGAACTGGA
>DASWSO010000765.1:0-2209 GCA_036402635.1 Xanthobacteraceae bacterium | reverse complement strand
TGAGCCGCCGAACTTGGCGGCGGCCCAGCCCAGCACCGGCGCCGTCGCCAGCATCGCGAGCGCCGCATCCTGCAGCGGCACCGACAGCGGCCGCTCGCTCACCACGGTCGCGACCAGGACGTCACAGCGATGCGCGACCGCGACGCCGAGCGCGTGGCGGTCGGCGCGGTAGCGCCCCGGGACCAGATAGGCCCGCGTGCGCCCTTCGAGCGAACCGACCTCCACCGGCCGTCCCGGCGCCAGCGCCTTGTAGTCGTCGCCCAGCAGATAGAGATCGCCGACCCGGTCGATCTCGTCGTCGCTGTCGACCCCGGTCGCGCAATTGCAGAAACCGATTTTGGGCCGGACATAGACCGCGAGCCCGCCGCAGTCGCCGCCCTGGCAGCGGAACGCGCGGCCGTTCGGCCACGCGTCGAGCAGGAACGGCCATGCGACTACGCTCCATTCCGGCTCCGCGGCGCGATCCGCCGACGTGCGGCTCGGCCCGGCCTCGCCGGCAAAAAGCCCGGCCGCCAACACCGCGGCGATGGCGGCCGCGCGCATCACGGCAGCCCGGCCACGCTGCGCGCGTCACCGGTCAGCTCCAAAATGTGCAGGCCGGTGTTGGCGCGGTCCACGATGTAGATGTAGCCGCGGTCGTCCACCTCGACGTTGTTGGTCTGGATCGCCACCTTGCAGCGATCCTGACCGTCGACCTTGATGCAGCGCTTGTCGGTCGCCTCGGTGATCGGCGGAATGAAATGCGCGACCTCTTTCGGATTGTAGGGATCGCGCACGTCGAGGGCCCGCACGCCGGCATTGAAGAAGGCGATGAAGACGAGCTTCTTGTAATAGACCGGCGCCATGTTCTCGTTCGAGGAATGGGCGCCGAAGCGCCCGCCGCGGGCGCAGAAATTTCCGCTCGCCTCCGGCACCGTGTAGTTCGACACGATCATCGGCCGGCTCTCGATCGTGGCATCGGCGAACCACACCATCTGGCGCGCCTCCTCGCACTCGTTCACCAGCGACTCGTCGACGATCATCACGAAGTCGCGCGTGCCGCCGGCCTTGTCCTTGGCGAACTCGGCGACCGGCATTTTCGGCATCGGGAAGGTGGTGTGGGCGCCGATCAGCGGCGACATTTCCAGCCGCCCGATCTCCGGATAACGCAGCGCCTCGGCGGTCGCCTGCTTCGGGCCGTTGAGAAGCTTGTCGCGGTCGACGATCTGCAGGATACCGCCCTTGTTGGTGCCGTAGCCGAAATAGACGCGGTTGCCCTGCGGCCCGGTGGAGATCGCGCCGTGCAGCTCGGTCGGCACCGCGCCGCTCGAACCCGGCTCCTGCCCGGGCAGGCCGAAGTCGCGGATCTTCACCGGCTTCGCCGGATCGCTGAGGTCGTAGATCTGCGTCATCCGCCGCGTGCGCCAACTCGGCTCGCCGGAGACGAGGAACGCGACACCGGTGTCGCACTCCCACCAGTTCTTATGGGTGTCGCGCATGCCGGTGATGCGGCTGACGAGCTGCGGCTTGGCCGGGTCGGCGACGTTCCAGATCTCATGCCCCTCCTGCCCGAAGGCGCGCAGCATGTAGACCGCGCTGCGATCACCCTTCGGCAGCTGCGCGCCGTCGCACACCCGCACCATCTGCGCGCCGCCGCTTTCGCCGGCGCCTTGCTGCCCCGGCAGATGCGCGAGGTAGCGCGGATTTTTGGGGTCGGTGACGTCGAGGATCGAGGTGCCGTTGTACTCCTGCTGGCCGGTGAGCGGATTGACGCTGCGACCGCCGTGATGGCCGACATAGGCGATCCAGCGCTCGCCGTGGCGATGCAGCGTGGGCTGATAGGCGCTGCGCGCCTGCAACCCGTCGGACCCGACCAGCCGCATGTTGCGCGCTTCCGGAGGATCGCCGACCTTTGGAGCCTGCGCGGCGGCGACGCCCGCAGATGCGACCAGCGCCGCAATGGCCAGTGTCCCGCCAAGGCCGGCCCGGTTTGGAGTGCCGGTGATTTTTCTCAAAGTGTCCTCCCGATTCCGCGACGGGCGCATGATCGCCGCAGCGCGGCCCGCGGCGCAAGCGCCGGGACGGGCGTGGCGGCAGAAGGCCGGTGCTTTACCGGCGGAGCCACGAAGAGCTTGCAAGCGTCCGGCTCCGGCGGCTACAAGAGCGCCCCGCGCACCATCGACCGGGGCCGCATGGGGGTGGACAGCTCCGCCCTGCCGGCCGGTCGCGT
>DASWSO010000764.1:0-3278 GCA_036402635.1 Xanthobacteraceae bacterium | reverse complement strand
CGGGTTGCGGAAGACTTGGCGGAGCGGCTGGAGCCGGTGCTGCGCAAGTTCCCGCTCGCCGTGGATCTCGGTACCCCCAGCGAAGCCGTGCGCCGCGTGCTGGCGCGCCAGCCGCGTGTCGGCACCACGCTGGCGGCGGGCTGCATCGCAGAGCACCTCCCTCACGACGGCCGCTCCGTCGTCGCCGACGAGGAAGCGCTGCCGTTCCGCGACGGTTCGCTTGATCTCCTGGTCTCCGCGCTGGCGCTGCAATTCGTCAACGACCTTCCCGGCACCCTGGTGCAGATCCGCCGCGCGCTCAAACCCGACGGCCTCTTTCTCGCCGCGCTGCTTGGCGGCGAGACGCTGACCGAGCTGCGGCAGGCGCTCACCAGCGCCGAAGCCCAGCTCACCGACAGCGTGTCGCCGCGGGTGGCGCCGTTCGCCGACGTGCGCGCGCTCGGCCTGCTGCTGCAGCGCGCCGGCTTCGCGCTGCCGGTGAGCGACGTCGACCGCGTCACCGTGCGCTACGAGACGCCGTTCGCGCTGCTCGACGACCTGCGCCGCATGGGCGCCACCAATGCGCTGGTGGAGCGCCGCCGCACGCCGCTGCGCCGCTCGATCCTGATGCGGATGGCGGAAATCTACGCCAAGCAGTTCGCCGACGCCGACGGGCGCATCCGCGCCACGTTCGAGATCGTGTGGCTGTCCGGCTGGGCGCCGCACGAGAGCCAGCAGCAGCCGGCGCGGCGCGGCTCCGCGGTGGTGCGGCTCGCCGACGCGCTCGGCGCCAAGGAGTTTCCCGCCGGCGAGAAGACCGGGCGCTGACGCGGTAGCGACGTTGACAATCGCGCGGTGCTCGCCAGAGTCCGCCGCACGCTCGCGCAATCCCGATCACCGGATCCCTCATGCAATCACCGAAAGCTCCCGTCCTGAAGGCGCACGGCGCCGCGATGCCGGCGATCGGCTTCGGCACGCTCGACCTCGGCGAGCGCTCCGCCGAGCTCACCGAGGCGGCGATCCGCGCCGGCTATCGTCACATCGACACCGCGCGCAAATACGGCTCCGAAGAGGGCGTCGGCGAGGGCATCCGGGCGGCGGGCGTGCCGCGCGAACAGCTGTTCGTCACCACCAAGGTGACGGAGGACAATGCGCGCGAGGCGGACTTCCTGCGCTCGGCCGAGACCAGCCTGAAAACGCTCGGGCTCGACTATGTCGACCTGCTGCTGATCCACTGGCCGCAGCCGAAGGTGCCGCTGGCGGAGACCATCGGCGCGCTGGTGCGGGCGAAACGCAGCGGCATGGCGCGCCACGTCGGCGTCTCGAACTTCACGCTCGCACTGGTCGACGAGGCGGTGCGCATCTGCCCGGAGCCGCTGCTCACCAACCAGGTCGAGTATCACGCCTATCTGCGGCAGGATAAAATGCTGGCGGCGCTGCGCCGGCACGGCATGCTGCTCACCGCTTATTGTCCGGTCGCGCGCGGCGAACTTCTGGGCGATCCGCTGCTCGGCGAGATCGCCAAGCCGAAGGGCAAGACGGTCGCGCAGGTCGCGATGCGCTGGCTGGTGCAGCAGGACGGCGTCGCCGCGGTGCCGCGCGCCTGGAGCGCCGAGCACATCGCCGAAAACCTCGACCTGTTCGACTTCTCGCTTTCGGAGGACGAGATGCGGCGCATCGGGGGTTTACGCGACCGCAACGTGCGCATCGCCGATCCGCCGGAGCGCGCGCCGGTCTGGGACGCGGCGTAACCTTCCAGCGCGCACGACAAAACCGCCCGGGGTTCGAGGCGCGGCCGCGCCTTAGTCCCTTTTTCCTTCTCCTCCTCCTGTTCGGAGGAAGCGAATGGAGCGCCGGGAGGCGCCAGGGGCGGGCGAGGCCCCTTTGGGCGGAGCCTTGCGATCGGCTCCGCCGCGCGCCGAACGAAGGGCAGGGCGCTACTCCTACCCTCCGAGGCGCGCGCCCCTACCAGGAAGGGGCGGCGCCTCCCGGCGCTCTACCGCGGCGCTTTCCGCGCGAGGCACGTGCTCCTCACGCATTCCGCCGCCCCCGCCCGGCGTACGCGCGTTTCGAAAACACGCCGTGCGACGATCGGAGATAGAGAAGATAGTCCTATATCAATTGCGGTGTCAAGCATCTGCAGCCGCAGGAGCGATGCGCCACGCTTGTCGACCGTGATCGGCGGTCAGGCGCCCGGGGCGCGCCGTCCCTTCAGCATGCCGGCGATGCCGAGATCTTCGTCGAGATCGGGCCAGTGGATTCCCATCGGCATGATCTCGTAGTTCAGGCGCTGCACCGCTGATGCATGCTTGAGCCGCGGGTACCAGTCGAGCGGCGTGGCGATCTTGCGTCCATCCACGAGCGTAACCACCAGCTCCGCGTCGGTAAATTCGACGGCGCGCGCGTGCAGATCGCCGACGTCAATTTCCAAAGTGCTCATGCCAGGCCGCCAGAAGTGCGCCGCGATGCAATTTCGGATGCCGAATAATATCACCGACCGCGATCAATACCGATGGCTGATCGGCAGCTCCTCGGCCGGGAACAGTGAGATCACGCGGCAGCCCCTGTCGGTGACCACCACCTCCTCCTCGATGCGGGCGGCGGAATAGCCGTCGGTCGCCGGGCAGTAGGTCTCGAGCGCGAACACCATGCCTTCCTTGATCTCCATCGGATGCTCGAGCGAGATCACCCGCGAGATGATCGGGCGCTCGTGCAGCGCCAGGCCGAGGCCGTGGCCGAACTGCAGGCCGAAGGCCGAAAGCTCATCCGGGAAGCCGAACTCCTCCGCCTTCGGCCACACGCTCGCGACCTTGTCGGTGGAGACGCCGGGCTTGATCAGCGCGATCGCGTCGTCGAGCCACTCGCGCGCCTTCTTGTAGGCGTCGTGCTGCGCCGGGGTGGCGCGGCCGACGTTGAAGGTGCGGTAGTAGCAGGTGCGGTAGCCCATGAACGACTGCAGGATGTCGAAGAAGGCCTGGTCGCCGGGCCGCACCATGCGGTCGGTGAAGTTGTGCGGATGCGGGTTGCAGCGCTCGCCCGAGATGGCGTTGATCGCCTCCACGTCGTCGGAGCCGTGGCGGTAGAGGAACTCGGTCGCCAGCGCCACGATGTCGTTCTCGCGGACGCCGGGTTTGAGCTCCTCGCTGATCAAGTGATACGCGCCGTCCACCATGGCGGCGGCGCGGTTGAGCAGCGCGAGCTCGTCGATGTTCTTGATCTCGCGCGCCTCCAGCATGACCTGCTGGCCGTCGACGATGTTGAGCCCGGCCTTCTGCAGCTCAAACATCATCGGCGGCTCG
>DASWSO010000763.1:0-2094 GCA_036402635.1 Xanthobacteraceae bacterium | reverse complement strand
CGCCACAGCCAGTTCAGCGCAAGGCCGTGCGAGCGGCTGAGGTCCCACGGATTATCCGGCAGCCACAGATACGGCACACCGGCCGCGTCGGCAGCCGCTTCGACCGCGCCGGCGGCTGATGCGTCCGGGGAATTGTCGGCGATCACATGCAAAGCGTGCGGCACGTAGTGCCGCACCAGTGCGGCCTGCCAGGCGATCGCCTGCGGATCGGCGAATGCGACGGTGAACAGCGCGTCGCGCCCGCCGATCGCCTGCGCCACGGCGTCCGCAGACCCGCGCCGCGGTGGCTTGGCCGCGTAGCGTTGCGTGATCAGGCCATAGCGCAGCGTCTTGGCGTACTGGGTCAGCGGCCGCAGGCGCTTCCAGTCGGCCGGCGTGTATTCGGACAGTCGTGGAGGCATGTCGATTCGTGGGCTTGAGCCCCTCATAGTCGGCCGGCCGCCGGTAAGCCAGCCGGTGCTCTACGGAATTCCGCTCACCCCCGACCCCGACCGCTCCCCGCCGCGAGCCACAGCCGCAGCGCGCGCGCCGGATCGATGGCGACCGCTGCGGCCAGCAGCCGCGCGCGGCTCGCTCCTTGCGGGGCGGCCCGGCCGCGCAGGATGTTGACCAGCGCGGCCTGCGCCAGCGCCGCCTCCGGAGCGCCGCGGCGGGTGGCGAGCAGTTCGGAGATGTCGGCACCGCTCGGCGCCCGCGCCGCCAGCGTCGCCGGCTCGGCGAAGGCGAGCGCCCGGAAGCGGCGGCATTCCGCCGCGAATGCGCCCGCGTCCTCTGCGGGATCGGCAAAATCGATCGGCTCGGCGCGGCCGTCGGACGGGTCGGGCTCGCCGCGCCGCCGCAGCGCGGCGCAGCGGCGCGCCAACGCCGCCGCGAATGCCTGCCGCAGCGCCATGGTTCCGGTCACCGAGGCGCCGTGCTGCCGCCAGGCGCCGAGCCGCTCCGGCAGATTGCCGATACGGCCGCGTTCCGCCAGCCGCAGCCAGAGATCGTAATCCTCCGCCGCCAGGAAGAAGCGCCGGTAGCCGCCGGCTGCCGCCACCGCATCGGCCCGCAGCATCACGGTCGAGTGGATGAACGGGTTGCGCCGCTGCAACTCGCCCAGCAGCGCCGCATGCGTCTCGGGATAATACAGCCGGCCGGTGACGCGGCCCGCCGCGTCGATGCGGTCGGCGGCGGTGCCCAGCAGCACCAGCTCCGGGTCGCCGCGGAACGCCGCCAACTGGCGCGCGAACCGCTCCGGATAGGCCAGATCGTCGGCATCGAGCCGTGCCAGCAGCGGCGCGGCGGCGCGGTGGCGCGCCAGTTCCAGCGCCCGCACCAGGCCGAGCCCCGGCTGCGCCAGCGGCACGATGCGGGGATCGCGCGCCGCCGCGGCCGCCACCAGCGCGGGCGTCGCGTCGGTGGAGCCGTCGTCGACCACGAGGATTTCCAGCGCCGGCTCGCGTACCGCCCGCAGGCTCTCGAGCGTGGCTTCGAGATACTGCGCGCCGTTGCGAACCGGCAGGATGACGCTGACGTCCACCATCACGCAGGCGGCCCGTCGGCCGGCGAGGTTGTTCGCTGCATGTCGCTTTGCTACGCAATCACGGCTTCAAGGCCGTCGGCAGGCGGCGCACCGCTCGGACGGGCTTATGCCGGCAACAGTAAACGCCATCCGCATCGATCGCGAGCGCGCGCTGCGCGTCCGGGCGGCGAGGATCGCGTGAACCCGGCGGACATCGCGGCGGGCGCCGCTCCGCGGCGGCTCTTCCTCGACATTTCCACGCTGCTGCGCTGGACCGGGCCGCCGGTCGGCATCCTGCGCATGGAAGCCGAGCTCGCCCGCTACGCGCTGGCGCATGGCATCGGGCTGGTGTTCTTCGATCCCGGGCGCAACCAGTACCGCGAAGTCTTGGCCGGGCCGGCACGCGACGTGCTGGCCGGCGAGCTGGTGGTCGACACCAGCCACGTGCGGGACCCGCGGCCGGAGCGGCGGGCGCTGCTGTCGCGCGCCGCCCATGCCGCCGCGCAGGAGCTCTACCCGCTGCGGCGGCCGCGCCGTTTGGCCATCATGGCGCTCGAGCTGCTGCGGCTCCGCCTTCCATCTGGGCGGAT
>DASWSO010000762.1:0-2202 GCA_036402635.1 Xanthobacteraceae bacterium | reverse complement strand
ACCCGCTCGGCGCCGTCGGCGAGTTCCCGCACGTCATGATCGTGGCGGGACGCGAGACCGGCACGGACATGCGCAATCAGCCGCATCGCGCGGGACTGCGCGCTCAGCATCGCGTGGGTACAGAAACCGAGCAGCCAAGCGCCCCGCTCGCTTCCCGTCTCGGCCGCCACCGCTTCGCTGTCGCTGTCGTCGGTGCGAGCCCGCAACACGGCTCCGGCGGCGGTGAGAAGCGCCGCGCATGCGAGCGCGCCCATGACGACCGCCACGGTCGCCTTGTCGCCGAGGCCGAGCGGCCAGCCGAGGAACACCGCCGGAATGCGCAGCACCGCATCGCCCAGCGCGCCGCCGAGCCCGGTCGGGAGCGGCCAGGTCGCCGTCGCCGGCACGCAAGCCGCAAAGCCGGCCGCCGCCGCGAGGCCGAGCACCCAGGCGACCGCGCGCAGCTTCTCGCGGCCGAGCGGACGCCGGCTGAGCAGGCGCCAGCCCCAGATCGCCAGGGGCGCCAGCAGAGCGAGCGAAGCCAAGCCGAACATCTGCATCAGCAGGTCGGAGGCGGCGGCACCGGCCGGCCCCAGCAGATTGCGCACCGGCGCCTTAGTCGCGTTGGTGAAGCTCGGGTCGGAGGCCGACCAGGTGGCGAGCGAAAGCGCCAGCGCGGCCGCGGCCGAAACCAGGGCCAGACCGGCCGCGTCGCGCAGCCGGCGGCGGCCCGCGGCACGCAGCTCGTCCGGAATGAACGAGAGATCGAAACCCCGCCAGATCGCCAGCATTCCGTACTCGTCCTCAGTTCAGTACGTCGACGAGGCGATGCAGCGCCTCGGCGGTGAGTTCGCGGTCGTGCACCATGGCGACCCGCAGGTAGCCGGCGCCCGGGTTGCGTCCGTCGGCGCCGACGCGGGCCAGATAGCTTCCCGGCACCACCCGCACGCCGGCTTCGCGCCACAGCCGCACGGTCGCGGCCTCGTCGCCGCCTTGTGCCGAAACGTCGAGCCATAGGAAGAAGCCGCCGGACGGCCTGCGGTAGCCGAAGCGACCACCAATGATCTGGTCGGCGAGGTCGAACTTCGCAGAATAAAGCCTGCGGTTTTCCTCGACGTGGCTCTCGTCGCCATAGGCCGTGATCGCCACTTCCTGCGCCGGAATCGGGATCTGCGGCGCCGCCACGTTGCGCAGTTCGAGATACGCTTTCAGGAACGCCGGATCGCCGGCGATGAAGCCGACCCGCAAGCCCGGCAGGTTGGAGCGCTTCGACAGCGAGTGGAAGATCGCGACATTGGCGAAGTCGTCGCCCGCCGCCTGCAGCATGCCGGGCGGCGGCGCGTGCGAGTATATCTCCGAATAGCACTCGTCGGAGAACAGCATGAAGCCGTGGCGGCGCGCGAGCGCGACCAGCCGCGCCAGATAATCCGGCGATGCCACCGCGCCCTGCGGGTTCGATGGGGAGGCGAGATAGCATGCGACCGTGCGGGCGAGCAGCGCGTCGTCGAGCGCGTCGAGGTCCGGCAGGAAGCCGTTTTCCGCCGACGCCGGCAGGTAGACTGGTTCGCAGTCGGCCGCGATCGCGCCGGCCGCATAGACCGCGTAGAACGGATTCGGGATCAGGATCGCCGGCTTGCCGGCGCGCGGCTTGACGAACCGCTTGGCCGCGATCGCCGCCAGAAACAGGCCCTCGCGGGTGCCGCTGAGGATCAGCACCTCGCGCGCCGGGTCGACCGGGCGCGGCAGCCGGTAGCGTCGGTCGATCCAGGCCGCCGCTGCCTCGCAGAAGCGCGGGATGCCCTTGTTGGGTGGATAGCGGCCGAATTCCGCGACATGCGCCTGCAGCACCGGCGCGACGAACGGCGGGATCGGGTGCTGCGGCTCGCCGACCGAGAGGTTGATCGGCGGCTTGCCGGGCGCGACGTCGGCAAGGAGCTCGGTGAGCCGCACGAACGGCGAGCGCTGCTCGGTCCGGGGCGCGGCGGGGAACGGCACGGGATCGGCGGGACTCATGGAAAGCTTTCGTGCAAGGGAGGCTCGCCGCATGCCGGGAACCTTAGGCGGGGCGAGGTTAAGGCGCGTTTAACCATCGCGGTTCCGGACTGGCAACGTAGCCCGCGCGGGCGGCAGGCCGGCGCCGTCAGCAGGGCCGGTGACGCGCGGCGTGCGCGCCGGGACCGTGCGGCTTGGGCCGCCGCCTGCGGGGTGCGAACCCGAGACGGC
>DASWSO010000761.1:0-1769 GCA_036402635.1 Xanthobacteraceae bacterium | reverse complement strand
GCGAAGCTTTACTGCTGCGATTGGGACGGCATCGCCCCGCTCAAGGCGCGCGTCGCGGCCGGCCTGCAGGACGGCAAGCGCGTGGTGTTTCCCGGCCATTGGATCGCGGCGTCGAACTCGCCGGCCGACCAGCTGCGCGCGGCCGCGATCTGGGCGGCCGACATTTACGGCAGCGGCACAGCTCCGCCGCCTCCCGCGCTATCGAAGCATGGCCGCATCCGGATCGCGTATGTGTCGGCGGACTTCCACGCACACGCGACCGCGTTCCTGATGGCGGAGCTGTTCGAGCGGCACGACCGCACGCGGTTCGAAACGATCGCGGTGTCGCACGGACCGGACGACGGCAGCGCGATGCGCACGCGCCTCGTCGGCGCCTTCGACCATTTCCTGGATGTCCAGCACAAGTCGGATGACGAGGTCGCGGACCTGCTGCGAGCGATGCAGGTCGACATCGCGGTCGACCTGAAGGGCTACACTCAAGGCGCGCGGCTCGGAATCTTTCAGCGGCGGCCGGCGCCGATCCAGGTGAGCTATCTCGGCTATCCCGGAACGACCGGACTCGGCTGCATCGACTATGTGCTGGCGGATCGCACCGTGATCCCGCCGGACCAGCTGGCATTCTATACCGAGCATGTGGTCTGGCTGCCGGACACCTATCAGGTGAACGATTCGACGCGGGCCGCCGGCGTCGAATCTCCGTCGCGCGCAGCGGCAGGCCTGCCCCCCGACGGGGTCGTGTTCTGCTGCTTCAACAGCAACTACAAGATCACTCCCGAAATCTTTGCGATCTGGATGCGTCTGTTGGCGCAGGTTCCCGGAAGCGTACTGTGGCTGCTGCGACCGAACGAGACCGCGGTGCGCCATCTGCGGCAAGCCGCCCAGGTGGCGGGCGTGGAGCCGGAGCGCATCGTTTTCGCAGAGCGGACCGATCTCGCCTCGCACCTCGCCCGCCTCCGGCTGGCGGACCTCTTTCTCGATACGCTGCCCTACAACGCCCACACGACCGCGAGCGATGCGCTGCTGGTCGGCGTGCCGGTGCTGACGTGCATCGGGTGTGCCTTTCCCGGCCGCGTGGCGGCGAGCCTGCTGCAGGCGGCGGGCCTACCGGAACTGATCACGGATTCGCTCGAAGCCTATGAGGCGCGCGCGCTGGAGTTGGCCCGGGATGCGGCGGCACGCGCCGGCATGCGGGCGCAACTCACCGCGCACATCGAGTCTGGCCCGGTGTTCGACACCGACCGATTCCGGCAGCATCTCGAGCGCGCCTTCACCGAGATGGTGGAGCGGCACCGCCGCGGCGAGCCGCCGGCGCCCTTTGCGGTCGAGCCGCTGCCGCCAGCCTGACGGTTTGGCCGCCGGCCGCCGCGACGGTTCAGCTTGCAATTCAGTTGTACTTGCGTCGCCGCTTTCGCGCGCGCTGCGCGGCGATGAATCGCGCCGCAACGGCGCCGTCCCAGCGCATCCCTTGGCGCGCGCCGTTCCTACGCAGTGGCGCAATGCGCGATCGCACCGGCTGTTTGCGGTTCCGCTCCGCACAGGCCCCAGCGGTGCCCCAGAGCCAATGATGACGCCGCACGGGCGGCGTGCGCAGCCCTCCAGACGCAGCGCGCTGCCGATCTTCCCGTCAGGGCCAAGCCGGTCGAATACGTGAAGGTCTGCAGCGTCTACGGCGCTGGTTTCTATTACATCCCGGGCACCGATACCTGCATCAAGGTGGGTGGGTTCGTGCGCGCCGAGTACAACATCAACGCCGCCGGCAGCCACACGCC
>DASWSO010000760.1:0-3465 GCA_036402635.1 Xanthobacteraceae bacterium | reverse complement strand
TGAGGACCTGCGAGGGATGCTCGACTGGGCTCCCGATGGCGTAGCATCCGGCCTCATTCTCGGAATTGCGGCCGCGCTGGCGCTCGTCTTCCATCGCGCCATCGTCGCCGGCGTCCGTCGCCTTCTGCGCGACCGCCACCCCTATCTGCGCCTGTTCCTCGGCCGCACCCGCGGCCTCTCGCGCATGGCGCTGCTGGTGCTCGCCGTCGCGCTCGCGATGCCGGCGGCGCCGCTGCCGGCAGAGGTCCGCTCCGGCCTGGTGCACCTCCTTCTGCTCTGCGTCATCGCCCTGATCGCCTGGGGGATCATCATCGCCATCGGCATGGCGAGCGAAATCTATCTGATGCGCTTTCGGCTGGACGTCACCGACAACCTGCTGGCGCGCAAGCACGTCACCCAGATCCGCATCCTGCGCCGCACCCTCGACACGCTGGTGGTCGTGGTCGCAACCGGCGCCGCGCTGATGACGTTCGAGCCGGTGCGCCAATACGGCGTCAGCCTGTTCGCCTCCGCCGGCGTCGCCGGCCTGGTGGTCGGCCTCGCCGCCCGCCCGATGCTCACCAACCTGATCGCCGGCGTGCAGATCGCGATGACGCAGCCGATCCGGATCGAGGACGCGGTGCTGGTGGAGAACGAGTTCGGCTGGGTCGAGGAGATCAACGCCACCTATGTGGTGATCCGGCTGTGGGACTGGCGCCGCCTCGTGGTGCCGCTCGCTCATTTCATCGAGAAGCCGTTCCAGAACTGGACCCGCGACGACACCGCCGGCATCGGCGGCGTGATGCTGCAGCTCGATTTCAGCGCGCCGATCGAGCGCATCCGCGCCAAGGCGGAGGAGATCGTGCGGGCCTCGCCGCTGTGGGACGGCAAGGTGTTCAACGCGCAGGTCACCGAGTTCAAGGAGCGCAGCATCGAGGTCAGGGTGCTGGTGAGCGCGCGCAATGCCGGGGTGCTGTGGGACCTGCGTTGCGCGCTGCGCGAACAACTGCTTGCATTCCTGCAGCAGGAGCTTCCGGACGCGCTGCCGCGCGCGCGCGAGCAGGTGCAGTTCGCCGGCAAGCCGGGAGACAAGCCGGGAGAGACGGCGCAAGCGCCGGGCGCGCGGGAGGACAATGCCGGTGAGCACCGAAGCCAAGAGCGCTAGATCGGCGGCGCTGCCGATCGCCGGACACCGTTTCCTGATCGTCGGCGGCGCCAGCCTGGTCGGCTCCACCACCGCCGACCTGCTGCTCGCGCGCGGCGCCAAGGAGGTCGTGCTGCTCGACAACTTCTCGTTCGGCTCGCGCGATGCGATCCGCCATCTGGACCGCGAGCCGCGCGCCCGCATCGTGCAGGCCGACGTGATGCGGCTGCCGCAGCTGCTGGCCGCCATGGAAGGCATCGATGGCGTGCTGCAGCTCGCCGCCATGATGTCGATCTCGATGGACCGCGATCCCTGGACCGGGCTCGACGTCAACATCCGCGGCACCCAGAACGTGATCGAGGCGGCGCGCGTCAACCGCGTGCGCAAGCTGGTGTTCGCGTCGTCCAACGCGGTCTACGGCTACGGGCCGGGCGTCGCCGGCGATCTGGTCGAGGACACGCCGTTCCATTCCGCCGGCGCGCCGCCGGGCGCGATCCTCTACGGCGCGTCGAAGATCATCGGCGAGCAGCTTTGCCGCGACGCGCATCGCAAGCACGGGCTCGACTACGTGGTGCTGCGCTATTCGACCGTGTACGGCGAACGGCAGCATTACCGCGCCGCCAACGCGCTCTACATCGTGGAGACGCACGACCGCATCCGCGCGGGGCAGCGCCCGCGCGTGATCGGCGACGGCTCCGAGACCAAGCACTTCGTCTATGTCGGCGATCTCGCCCGCGCCAACGCGGCGGCGTTCGAGGCGGAGGGGACCGACATCGCGGTCAACATCTCCGGCCCGGCGCCGATCACCACGCTGGAACTGGTGCGACTGGTCTGCGAGCTCTCGGGCAGCAAGCTGACGCCGGAGCACGTCGAGCCGGAGCCCGGCAAGGTGCGCCTGACCTCCGGCGGCGCCTTCCGCATCGACCACGCCGCCGCCGAGCGCGCGATCGGCTGGCGCCCGGAGGTGGCGATGCGCGAGGGCCTCTCCCGCCTGCTGCGCTGGCGCGACGAAACGCAAGCGGCGGCGGCGGAGTGATCACACGCCGCCTGACGTAACAGTGGGACGATCGTGCTAGCCATCGCACGATGGTCATAAGGAGAAACCGGTGACGCAAGAGAATACCCCCGCCGCATCCATCGCGGCGCTGTTCGACCTGCGCGGCGAGGTCGCGTTCGTCACCGGCGCGGCCAGCGGCATCGGCGCCGCGGTCGCGCGGATGCTCGCGGAGGCCGGCAGCCGCGTGCTGCTGGCGGACCGCAACGTCGACGGCGCACGGCAGGTGGCGGAAGAGATCGGTGGCGACACGGTCGCGCGGGCGGTGGCATTGGACGTCACCGATCCGGCGGCGATCGATAGCGCGTTCAAACTGGCGCGCGAAACATTCGGTCCGGTGACGCTGCTGGTCAACAATGCCGGCGCCTCGATCCGCAAGTCCTCGTTCGACCTTTCGGTCGAGGAGTGGCGGACGGTGCTCGACGTCAACCTGCAGAGCGTCTTCCTGTGCTCGCGCGCCGCGGCCGGCGGCATGCTCGAGCGCGGCTCCGGCGCGATCGTCAACATCGCCTCGATCATGGGGCTGTCGGGCGGGCTCTATCCGAACGCCGCCTACCACGCCAGCAAGGGCGGCGTAGTCAACCTCACGCGCGCGATGGCGGTCGAATGGGCGCCGACCATCCGCGTCAACGCGGTGGCGCCGACCTGGGTGCGCACGCCGTTCATCGCGCCGCTGCTGAAGGATGACGCCGCCATGGAGCGCATCCACAATGTCACGCCGATGCGCCGCATCGCCGAGCCGCACGAAGTCGCGGCCGCGGTGCTGTTTCTCTGCAGTCCGGCCGCCGCCATGACCACCGGCCACACGCTCGCGGTCGACGGCGGCTTTCTGGCCGTGTGACGCAGCGCTGGGCAAAGCTTACGGGGGCGGTGCCGCGTTCCCCCTCCCCGCACGCGGGGCGCGGTGGAGCCGCCGGTGCGGCACGCGCCGATGCCCTGGTACACGCGGTGGGTGATATGGACGCTCGCGGCGTTTCATGTTTCGCTGCGCCCTCCCCCCGCCGCGGCGCCAGCATTCCGAAGGCCGCCGTGAGCAAGCCGTAGCCCGGATGGAGCGAAGCGCAATCCGGGGCTGGTTCCGCCGGTCACGACCCGGATTTCGCTGCGCTCAATCCGGTCACCACGCATCATCATCACGATCAGGAAGTCCGCAATGCTAGACAAGCCCGCCGCACAGACCGCGCAGTTCCGGCTCGAAGAGGCGACCATCGACGAATTGCACCAGGCGATCCGCTCCGGGCAGACCACCTGCGTCGCGGTGGTGCAGCAGTACATCGACCGCGCCCGC
>DASWSO010000759.1:0-2486 GCA_036402635.1 Xanthobacteraceae bacterium | reverse complement strand
GTGCGGCGGCGGCCGAACCTGCAGATCGTCACCGGGGCGACCGCGTCCCGCATCGTGCTGGAGGGGCGGCGCGCCGTCGGCGTCGAAATCCGCCGTGGCGACCGCAGCGAGACCATCCGCGCGGCGGAAATCATCGTCTCCGCCGGCGGCGTGCATTCGCCGGCGCTGCTGTTGCGCTCCGGCATCGGGCAGGCGGCCGAGCTGCGCGCGCTCGGCATCAACGTCGCGATCGACCGCCGCGGCGTCGGCCGTGGGTTGCAGAACCACGGTGTGGTCAATCTCACCACCCGGCTGGAGCCGGCGGCGCGGCAGGCGCGCAGCATGCGCACCTACGGCATCGCGTCGGCGCGCGTGTCGTCGCATGCGGCCGGCGCGCCGGCGGGCGATCTGCACCTGCAGTTCATCGCGCAGCTGGGCGATCGGCCGCACGGCAACCGGCTCGGTATTCTGGGCGCCGCGCTCTATGCGCCGTTCTCGCGCGGCAGCGTGTCGCTGCGCTCGGGCGATGCGTCCGCGATGCCGGTGGTCGACTTCCGCTTCCTGTCCGACCCGCTCGACCGGACGCGCATGCGGCAGGTGGTGCGGCTCGGGCTCGACCTGCTTGCCGATCCGGCGGTGGCGCCGCTGCACGGAGACGTGTTCGCCGTCATCCCGTCATCGTTGGCGCGGCAGCTCAACAGCCCCGGCTGGCGCAACCGCATGCTCTCGAGCGTGGTCGCGGCGCTGCTGGACTCGCCGCCGGCGCTGCGCCGTCACGCGCTGCGCCGCGTCGGCCACCTGATCGAAGATGACGGCAGCGGCGAGATGATCGAGAGCCTGCTCGACCTGATCATGCCGATGTTCCATCCGACCGGGACCTGCCGCTTCGGCCGCGCCGACGACCCGGATGCGGTGGTCGATCCGCATTGCCGGGTGCACGGCATCGGGGCGTTGCGGGTGATCGATGCCTCGGTGATGCCGGTGATCCCGCGCGGCAACACCTGCATCCCCACCATGATGGTGGCGGAACGGGCGGCCGAGCTGATGCGGGGCGAGACGGCGCAGCCGGAAACGATCGCGCCGGCCTCCGTCGCGTGAGCGCGCGGGGTCAGATGAACTCGACGGCGAGGCGGTTTTCTTGCCGCCAGACCACCTTGGCCTGACGCGCCTCGGGCCCGAACGTCAGTTCGAAGACGTCCGGAATGCCTAGCGGGCTCGCCACCAGCAGCAGGGCGCCTTCCTTGCTCACGTTGCGCACCGTGCAATCGAGCACCGAAGAACGGTTATTGAAGACGATCTTCGCCGTCTTCAAGGTGCGGACCCGCGCCGAACGTCGTTGGTTGTCCGCAGTCGGCTTCACCGGCTCATCCATTCCCAATCCTTAGAACAAGACAGTTTCGACAGGGTAAAAGGCGTCACGAGACAAAAGGGCGTCACGAGACGCCTGTGGGGCGCCGATGCCGCTTGGAAGGGAAGGCGGGTGGCGTCCGCCGGTATCTGGGCTAGGCTCGCCCCCGCAAAAGGGGAGATTCGCGCGCATGTCGACAACCGCATGGGTGATCCTGGGCCTGATCGTCGTCCTCGTTCTGTGGGTGATCTTCATCTACAACGGGCTGGTCGCCATGCGGCAGCGGGTCAACCAGTCGTTCGCCGACATCGACGTCCAGCTCAAGCAGCGCCACGACCTCATTCCGAACCTGGTCGAGACCGTCAAAGGCTATGCGGCGCATGAGCGCGGTACGCTGGAAGCGGTGGTGCAGGCCCGCAACGCGGCAGTAAGCGCGCGCTCGCCCGAGCAGATGGCGGTCGCCGAGAACCAGCTGAGCGGCGCGCTGCGGCAGCTGTTCGCGCTCTCGGAAGCCTATCCGGACCTGAAGGCGAACCAGAACTTCCAGCAGCTGCAGGCCGAGATTTCCGACATCGAGAACAAGATCGCGGCCTCGCGCCGGTTCTTCAACAATGCGGTGCAGGAGTACAATACCGGCATCGAGCAGTTCCCGGCGGCGCTGTTCGCGGCGTCGCTCGGTTTCCATCGCCGCGAGTTCTTCGATCTCGGCGAAAGCCGCACCGTGATGGAGCAGGCGCCGCAGGTGAAGTTCTGACGCGGGCGTGAACGATGGCCGCGGCCTACGGCCTCTACACCCACATCCGTGCCAACCGGGTCCGCTCGGCGTTCCTGCTCGGCGGCCTGTTCCTTCTCGTTTACGTCATGGTGTTCGCCGGCGCGCTGATCGCCCGCGCCATGACCACCGACGCGTCGACGCAGTGGTATCTGCGGCAGGCGTTCTACGACCTGCTGCTGGCCTCGCCGTTCGCCACCGCCGGCACCGCGCTGTGGATCTGGATCGCCTACCGCGGCCACCAGTGGATGGTCGACGCCATCACCGGCGGCCGCGACGTCACCCGCATGGACGAGCCGCGGCTCTATAACCTGCTGGAGAACCTCTGCATCTCGCGCGGCATCCCGATGCCGAAGCTGAAGATCGTGGAGACCGGCGCGATCAACG
>DASWSO010000758.1:0-1801 GCA_036402635.1 Xanthobacteraceae bacterium | reverse complement strand
CCGGCAAGCTGCTCGATAAGGTGTTCGGCGCCCTCCCCGCCAAGGCGCAGCTCGCGACCGTGCGGCCGCAGCAGCCGGCCGGGCTCGGCGAACGGCAGGTGGTCCCGTTCGACGTGCCGCAGGCGGTGGTCAGCATGGGCGGCATCGGATTGCCGCGCAAACACCCCGACTTCATCACCGCTTTCGTGGTCAACCACATCCTCGGCGGCGGCTCCTTCACGTCGCGGCTTTACCAGGAAGTGCGTGAGAAACGCGGCCTGGCGTATGGGGTTTCCACCTATCTGTACCCGATGGAATACAGCGCCCTGTTCATGGGCTGGACGCAGGTGCGGGCCGACCGGGCCGGCGAGGCGATCGGCATCATCGAGGCTGAAACCCGGCAGATGGCGGCAAACGGCCCGACCCAGGAGGAGCTCGACAAGGCCAAAGCCTACCTGAAGGGCTCCTACGCGCTGCGCTTCGACACCTCCACCAAGATCGCCGGCCAGCTGGTGCAGATCCAGCTCGACGAGCTCGGCATCGATTACATCAACAAGCGCAACGACTTGATCGACGCCGTCACGCTCGCGGAGACGAAGCGGGTGGCGAAGGCGCTGCTCGAGACGCCGCTGCTGACGGTGATCGTCGGCAAGCCGGCCGGGATCACCTCGACCCCGCAGCGCCCGCCGGGCTGACCGCCGCGGCCGGCCAGAACAAGCCGGACCAATCGGAAGAACAGGGCTTCGACGGCCCGGACCGGCCCTTGGTCCGTCGGTTCCGGAGCCTGTTCGGGCTGCAAGCGGCCCTTCCGGCGGACGGCTTCCGCACTCCTGACCGGTGGCCTATAGAAGCGCGCGTCCAACCGCGCCCACCCCCGCCCCCTGGAGAATGCGATGCCGCTGCTGCAGTCGATCGACAACGCGCGCGAGGAGCGTATCGGCCGGCACGGGATCGCGGCCGCCACGCTCGACGCCACGCTGGCGCGCGCCGAAGGCGCGCTCGACTGGCTGCGCGCCCGCCATGCCGACGGCGCCCTGCCGCTGTTGCGGCTGCCGGGCGAGACCGCGGACCTCGCTGCCACCGAGCAGGCGGCGCGAAGGCTGCGCGCGGGCGCCACCGACATCGTCGTGCTCGGCACCGGCGGCTCCAGCCTCGGCGGGCAGACGCTGGCGCAGCTCGCCGGCCACGCCGTCGCCGGGATCGGGACTTTGCGCGATCCGCCGCGCCTGCACTTCATGGACAACCTCGACCCCGACACCTTCGCCGAGCTGCTGCGGCGGCTGCCGCTCGCCACCACCCGCTTCGTCGCCATCTCGAAGTCGGGCGGCACCGGCGAGACGCTGATGCAGACGATGGCGGCGCTCTCCGCCGTCAAGCAGGCCGGGCTCGAAGCGCGCACGCGCGACCTCTTCCTCGGCCTCAGCGAGCCGGCGAAGGCGGGCAAGCGCAACGGCTTGCGCGATCTGCTTGGCGCCTACGACGTGCCGATGCTGGAGCACCACACCGGCGTCGGCGGCCGCTTCTCGGTGCTCAGCAATGTCGGCCTGTTGCCGGCGGCGGTGCTCGGGCTCGACAGCGCCGCGGTGCGCGCCGGCGCCGCCGATGCGCTCGCCCCGGTGCTGGCCGGCAAGCCGGCCGCGGCGGTTCCGGCCGCGCTCGGCGCGGCGCTGGCGATGGCGCTGGCGGAAAGCCGCGGCAAGACGATCTCGGCCGTGATCGCCTATGCGGACCGGCTGGAGCGCTTCACCCGCTGGTACGTGCAGCTGTGGGCCGAGAGCCTCGGCAAGGACGGCAAGGGCACGACCCCGCTCGGCGCGCTCGG
>DASWSO010000757.1:0-7236 GCA_036402635.1 Xanthobacteraceae bacterium | reverse complement strand
CTTCGATGCTCGGCGGCAGCGCTTCGTCCACAAGCGACGCTTGGGTCTCGGCCGTTGCCGGAACTTCGAACGACACCGGGGTCCCGTCCGCGATCGGCTCCAGCAGCGCCGGCCGCAGGTCGAGCGAGCGCGCCTGCTCGGGCAGTTGCAGCCGGAGCAGAGCGGGGGTGCGAATAGGTGGAACGATTTCCGCCGTGGCGACGTTGACGTTTGCCAGGAGCGCGAGGGCCGCGAATTTCAACAGTCGCATTACAGCGTTTTCCGCCATGATTTGGGCCAGCGGCCGGGTGACACCCGCGCGCGCTCGCCGTTAAGTTTTTTGTTGGGGAGATCCCGCCCCTCCGCCTAGGTCTCAATGCCCAGGGTTCGGGACCATAATGTGGAGCCAATGCGGCAGCCCCGGGAGCATTGTGGGGCATCGCGCGGCCGCGGGAACTTCTTGTCCCGCTCCGCGCCTCAGAGTCTGACTCGAAATACGCGTTTTCAAATCAATCATCTCCGACATGCCAAGGGGGCCTGCAAGAAGTTCGGGGTGAAACGCGTTTCGCTGCTGGCTGTAAGCTCTGAAACCGCGGGCCGGGACGGGGGAACGCGGAGCCAGCGACGGAGACGTCGAGAAGGTCATCGAACGCCGGTATGTCGCATTGTGGTCTCCCCCGAAAACCTGCCATCCTTCTGTCGCTCGAACAGGCTTCACCAATCCCGCATCCCGCTCAACCGGAGAGCGTCCATGTCGCGCATTTTTCAGAACATCCTCGAAACGGTCGGCAACACGCCTGTCGTCAAGATCAATCGGCTGGCGCCGCCCGGCGTGAACCTGTTCGTGAAAATCGAGGCGTTCAATCCGCTCGGCTCCGTCAAGGATCGCCTCGCGCTCGGCGTCATCGAGGCCGCCGAAAAGTCCGGCGAGCTCAAGCCGGGCCAGACAGTCATCGAAGCGACGAGCGGCAACACCGGCATCGGTCTTGCCATGGTGTGCGCGCAAAAAGGGTATCCGCTCGTTGTCACGATGGCTGAATCCTTCAGCGTCGAGCGGCGGAAACTGATGCGCTTCCTGGGCGCCAAGGTGGTGATCACGCCGGCCGCGGAGCGCGGCACCGGGATGGTGAGGAAGGCGGTCGAGCTGGCGAGTGCGCACGGCTGGTTTCTCACGCGGCAATTCGAGAACGAAGCGAATCCCGATATGCACTCGCGGACAACGGCGCGCGAAATCATTCGGGACTTCGACGGCGAGCGGCTCGATTTTTGGGTGACGGGATACGGCACCGGCGGCACGCTCAAGGGCGTTGGCCGCGTTTTGGCGAAAGAAAGGCCGGAGACAAAGATCATTGTCTGCGAGCCCGCAGACGCGCCTCTCCTCGGCAGCGGCATCGCCCAGCAGCGCAATTCGGACGGTTCTGCTGCGGCTGGCCACCCCGCGTTCAAATCGCACGCGATGCAGGGCTGGACTCCCGACTTTATCCCGAAGCTCACGGGGGACGCGCTCGATATGGCCTTCGTGGACCGCGTGCTGCCGATCTCGAACGAAGACGCCCTGCGATACAGCCGAGAGCTGGCGCAGAAGGAGGGCATATTCGTCGGCATTACGGCCGGCGCGGCGTTTGCGGGGGCGCTTCGCATTTGCGCCGATGCGCCGCAGGGCACGGCGGTTCTTTGCATGCTGCCTGACACGGGCGAGCGCTATCTCAGTACGCCTTTGTTCGCCGACATAGCGGCCGAGATGACGAAAGAAGAGGTGGAGCTATCGCGCTCGACGCCAAGTTCGCAGTTGCAGAGCGTGGCAGCATGAGGCGATCGGGCGACATCGCAGAAACTGCCGCCGCTGCTGCGTGGCCAGCGAACGTCCAACATTAATCCTGAAGGCGCGGCTTTCCGCTGGCACTGCCTTTAGGCGGCGGGCCGCGCTTCGGCATCCCTTTCTCTCGCTCACCTTCTTTAATTTTGCTCGCGCGGCTTCGTCCCCCCTCAATCACCAGAGTGATCTAGGCTAGCGGCGCTCGCGCAGCTTGAAACTATAGGGACGGAACGGAGCGGCCTGCGCCTGGTCGATTGTGCCTGCCAGGAATTCCGCGGCCGTGCGGTACGGGTCCGGCTCGTGCAGCATTCCGTCGTAGAGCACCGCGGTCCGTCGGCCGTTGATGAGCACCAGTGCGAAGTTTTCGCGAATGGGCGTGCTGTCCTTGAACAGACCTTTCAGGTCCTGCGGCTTGACCTTCACGACTTCGAACGCGCCTTGATGCCGCGACGTGAAGTCGTTGAGGTATTCGGCCCAGTCGGCATAGGCCTCGCTCTTTAGATCGGCAGCGGTCGGCGCCCGCGCGACCACCAGCACGATCGGCTTTCCGGTTGCGAGACTCTGTTCGAGCGTGCGCGGCGCCGCCGCTTGCGCCGCCATCCAGAGCGCCGGCCACAGCAGCAGGGCCAGCACCATTGGCCAAGACCTGCGGGCCATCGTCATGCCGCCGGCAGCGGATGCTTCTTGGCGATCATTCGCTGATTGAAATAGTAGCGCATCAGGTAAGCATCGGTGGTGAAGTCGATGAAGTCGTCGAAGTGGACCAGGTCCACCACCTTGAAGTCACCGCCCCAGCGCAGCCCGGCGTCCTTCGCGGCTTTCAGAAACGTCGTCGCCTTCTCCGGCGGCTTGGCCGACGCCACCGTGGCCCAGGCGATGAACTTGCCGTCCTCCTTGATGTTGCAATCGACCGCATTGCCGATGAGATGCTGGGAGAACGTCGCCGGTTTCACCACCGCGCCCTGCACCGCAACGCCGGAGACACGAAACACCTGGTTGACGTAGATCGTCAGGCCGGCGTCCTTGGCGGCGGTGCTCAACGTGTCGAGCAGGTCGGTGCTGTCGGCGTCGATGACGATGTCGTCGACACCAACCGACGGATTGTCGATGCGCTTGAACCCATCGCCTCTTTCGAATTCCGCATAATCCGCGAACGGCACCCGCACCAGATTGCCGGAGGTTTCGGCGCAGGCATTCGCCCAGCTCTGCAGTTCCGCAGCGGTCACCGGATCCGATGTCCCGTTGACCGCGATCTGCGGTTTCGGCGGGTTCGGCTGCAGCGATCCGCTGACGTACCAGTATTCGAGATTGTGCACGTTCCACTGGAAACGGCGAACGGCCGCTTCGGTGCCGCCGCCATAGTCTCCATCGATGATCCCGTCATAGACCCCGACCGCCTTGAGCGCGGTCTGCAGCGCGCGGATCGGCTCGCCGCCGATGGTTTGATCGATGCTGCCCTGATAGATCGACCGCTTCTCGTTGTCGCCCTTGCGCAGGGTGAGCTCGGTGAAAAGCCGCGGCGTGGCGACGACCTTCGGCGCTTGAACAGGCGGAGTGCTTTGCCGTGGGCGGGGTGGGGACACCGTGAACCTCCCGACATGACACGCGCGCGGTCCGCGCCCGTGTCGCTCGGGCGGCAGTCTCCGGTGGTTGCCGCAGGGGTGTCAACAGCGAGCGTTGCGCAACCGGAGGTTACTTCGAGAGCACCTTCTGGATGGCGGCGCGGATGCTTTGGTCGGCGTCCTTGGCCGGCTGCTCATTACCCTTCGTGCTGGTCGACATCACGTAGTAGCCGCCGCCCGGCCGCGGCACGCCGATGTAGTAGAAGGTCCACTTGTCGGCACCATCCTCGCAACTGGTGAACACGCGCGGCACGTCGCTGCCGGCATCCTTGTCGGGGCCGGATCCGGAAAGGAATTTCCCGCGGCAGACCGGCGCGTCGCTGCCGATGATGCTGCCGGGGATCTGCTCCGGCTTGATCTCCCCCTTCACGACCTTGACGGTGCCGGTGAGCGCGCCGGCGCGCCAGGCGGCATCCGCTTTCAGCGTTCCCATCTCGCTCGGCGACAGGATCTGGAAACCGCTGATCCCGGACTGCGCCAGCACGTTGGCGGCGAGCGCGGTCGCTTCGACCCGCGCGCCTGCGTCATCGGCCGGCGGGGCTGCGGCCGGCTTTTCGGCCGGCTTTGCGGGTGCACCGCCGGCGCGCTCGAACGGATTGCCGCCGCCGCGCGCCGGAGGACCGGCGTAACGGTTGACGCATTCCAGCAGCATCGGCAGCACCTCCGACGTGTCGGTGAGGCGGAAGCCGAATTCCTGCCCGGCGGTGGTGACGGTGAGCTGTCGGCCCCAACGGAACTGATTGAACAGCTCCGAGCTGTCGGGAAGCTTCACTTCCACCTGCTCGTCGTTGATCGCCAGCGCTTTGCTCTCGATCGGCGCGGCGCCGTCGACGGTGAACGAGATGTCGTAGGTGTTGCCCTTGGTCAGCGACCAGCGCGGGTTCAGGAAGCCCATGCTCCATTCATACGACCGATTGACCGCGAGGATCACCGAGACGCCGCTGCGGTACTTGGCCAGCGCGGCGCAGTGGTTGAACTGGCGGCGGTTATCGGTCGCGCTGTAGGCGCCGCCCTTCCAGTTGCCGACCCGGAAGTTGCGGATCACCTCCGCCGAGGCGTCGGCCGCAGTCAGAACGAGGGCGAAGGCTGCCGCGAGGGCGAGGCGGGACATGCAGAACTCCGGAGGGCGGTCGATTCCGGCGATCTTACCGATCCGCGGCGGCGTGCAAAGTTCCCGCCGCGCGGCGGCTCGTGTTATCCCTACCGCACGCGCGACGGGAGGGCAGCGGTGCCGGTCAGGATCCTGGTTCTGGAGGGCGACGGTATCGGCCCGGAAATCACCGCCGCCACCATCGCGGTGCTGGAGGACGTCGACCAGGCGCTCAAGCTCAATCTCAGCTTCGAATACGCGACCATCGGCCTGAGGGCGCTGCGCGAGCGCGGCACCACGTTTCCGGATGGGGTGTTGGAGCAGGCGCGCGCCGCCCACGGCGTGCTGCTCGGACCGGTCTCGCACAACCAGTATCCGCCGGCGGAGCAGGGCGGCGTCAATCCGTCCGGCACGCTGCGCAAGCAGCTCGACCTTTACGCCAATATCCGTCCGGCGAAGTCGCGCGACGGCTTTCCGCCGCGCTGCGGCAAGCCGGTCGATCTCGTCATCGTGCGGGAGAACACCGAAGGCTTCTACGCCGACCGCAACATGTTCGCCGGCAGCGGCGAGATGATGCCGACGCCGGACCTCGCGCTCGCGCTGCGCAAGGTGACGCGGCAGGGCTCCATGCGGATCGCGGAAGCCGCATTCGCGCTGGCGATGCAGCGGGCGCGGCGCAAGGTCACCGCGGTGCACAAGGCCAATGTGCTGCGCGTCTCCGACGGGTTGTTTCTGGAATGCGTGCGCGAGGTGGCGCAGCGCTATCCGGCGATCGCCTACGAGGAGCAGATCATCGATGCGATGGCGGCGCTGCTGGTGCGCGACGCCAGCGCCTTCGACGTGATCGTCACCACCAACATGTTCGGCGACATCCTCTCCGACGAGGCGTCGGAAATCTCCGGCAGTCTCGGGCTGGCGGCATCGTTGAACGCCGGTTCCGAGCACGCGGTGGCGCAGGCGCAGCACGGCTCCGCGCCCGACATCGCCGGGCAGGACCGCGCCAATCCGTCATCGCTGATCGGCTCGGCCGCGATGCTGCTCGCGTGGCTGGCGAAGCGCCGCGGCGAGCAGAAGTTCGCGCATGCGGCCGAGTTGATCGAGGCCGCGCTCGACCGCGCCATCGCGGATCCGGAAACGCGCACCGCCGACCTCGGCGGCGGGCTCGGCACCAAGGCGTTCGGCGAGCGCGTCGCCGCCAACGTGCAGGAGCTCGATTGGCCGATGTCTTCGGTCGATCAGTGGAAGTCGTAGAGCCGCGCCGGGTTCTCCACCAGCAGCCGCGCGATCATCGTCTCCTCGCCGGCGAACCATTCCCGCACCAGCGCGAGCAGCGCAGCGGTGTCGAGATCGCGGTACGGCAGCTCGCGATCGTCATCGACCGCGTGCCCGCCGTGCGGCGGCGTATGCGGCCAGTCCGAGCCCCACACCACGCGTTCCGGATTGGCGGCCGCCAGGCGGCGCGCCAGCGGCGCGATCGCCGGATCGAAGGGATCGTCGGCGATCCGGTAGGGCGCCGAGAGTTTTACCCACACGCGGCCGCTCTCCAGCAGGTCGAGAAGCGCGCGCAGCTGCGGCTCGGATTGGGCGTGCGCCGGGATCAGCCCGAAGTGATCGATCACCACCGGCACCGGCAAAGCCAGCAGGGTGGGAGCGAGCGGCTCCAGCGCCTCGGCCGGGATGTAGGTCTGCAGGTGCCAGCCGTTGCGCGCGCACAGCGCCGCGGTGGCGTCGAGCGGCTCGCGCACCGCATCCGCCGAGGCGCGCAGGCTCGACACCACGTTGACGCGCAGGCCGCGCACGCCGCGGCGGTGCAGCTCGTCGGCCTCGCTGCCGGGGGTGTCGGGCGCCAGCACCGCGACCGCGCGGGCCGCATAGCCGAGCGCATCGACCGCGGCCAGCGTGCAGGCATTGTCGCTCGCATAGATGCTCGGCTGCACGACCACGACGCGTTCCAGCCCGAGCCGCGCCAGCATGTCGCGCAGCTGCCCGAGCGTCGCGTCCGGCGGCGTATAGGTGCGGTCGGGCGCAAGCGGGAACCACAGCTTCGGCCCGATCACATGCACATGGCAGTCGCAGGCGCCCGGCGGCGGAAACGATTGCTCCGGCATCGTCATCGGGCGCCGCCGCGCACCGGCGCGATCCCGAAGTCCTGCAACCGCACCGGCATGCTTCCTGATCCTGCCGCGTCTCGCTAAGGTCGCGCGCTCAACGAACTCTCCATAGACCCGAAAGCGCGAATGCAAAACTCCTGCGACATTGTGGTTGTCGGCGCCGGCGCGGCCGGTTGCGTGCTGGCGGCGCGGCTGAGCGAGGACGCCTCGCGTCGCGTCATCCTGATCGAAGCCGGCGCGGACACGCCGCCGGGGGCGGTGCCGGACGACATTCTGGACACGTTTCCGTCGTCCTATTTCAATCCGTCGTACTTCTGGCCCGGGCTGCAGGCGGCGGTCTACGCCGACGCGGCGCCGGTGCCCTACCAGCAGCCGCGCGTGATGGGCGGGGGCTCCAGCGTCATGGGGATGTGGGCGTTGCGCGGTCTGCCGGGCGATTACGACGCGTGGCGCGAGATCGGCGCCGTCGGATGGGGGTGGGACGACGTGCTGCCGTCGTTCAAGCGGCTGGAGCGCTCGATCGACTACGACGGACCGGAGCATGGCCGCGACGGGCCGATCCCGCTGCGGCGGTTCGCGCCGGAAACCTGGCCCGGCATCGTGCGCGCGCTGGCGCAG
>DASWSO010000756.1:0-9186 GCA_036402635.1 Xanthobacteraceae bacterium | reverse complement strand
CCGCCTTCGCGGGGACGACGCCTCACAGCCAGGGCATCAGCTCTTTCGCCTTGCTCTCGTACGTGTCGATGGACTTCTTCTTTTCCATCGTCAGGCCGATGTCGTCGAGGCCGTTGAGCAGGCAATCCTTGCGGTGCGGATCGATGTCGAACTTGACCACGCCGCCGTCGGGGCCGCGGATTTCCTGCTTGTCGAGGTCGATGCTCATGGTCGCATTGGCGCCGCGTTCGGCGTCGTCGAACAGCTTGTCGAGATCCTCCGGCGAGACCTGGATCGGCAGAATGCCGTTCTTGAAGCAGTTGTTGTAGAAGATGTCGCCGAACGAGGTGGAGATCACGCAGCGGATGCCGAAGTCGAGCAGCGCCCACGGCGCGTGCTCGCGGCTGGAGCCGCAGCCGAAATTCTCGCCCGCGACCAGGATCTTGGCCTTGCGGTAGGCCGGCTTGTTGAGGATGAAATCCGGGTTTTCGGAGCCGTCCTCGCGCAGCCGCTTCTCGGCGAATAGCCCCTGTCCCAGGCCGGTGCGCTTGATGGTCTTGAGGTAGTTCTTCGGGATGATCATGTCGGTGTCGACATTGATCATCTTCAGCGGCGCCGCCACGCCTTCCAGCACTTCGAACTTGTCCATCGCGTTTTCACCGGCTGCAGGGGGCGCAATGCGCCATTGCGGTTTGCTTTATCGCGAATGGGGCCGGCAAGGAAGTGCAGGCCGGCCGTTCGAGACGCCTCGCCAATGCGACGCTCCTCAGGGTGAGGGACCGCCCCTCACATCCCCATGTAGAACTTGCGGATCAGGTCGTTGTTGTTGAGCTCGGCCGCGGAGCCGCCCTGGAACTCGATCTTGCCGTGCACGATGACGTAGCCGCGGTCGGCGATGCGGATCGCCTGGGTGAAGTTCTGCTCCGCCATCAGCACCGTGAGCTGGTAAGTGTCTTTCAGCAGCTTGATGGCGTCGATGGTGCGGCTGACCAGGATCGGCGCCAGCCCGACCGAGGGCTCGTCCACCAGCAGGATCTTCGGCGCGATCATCAGCGCGCGGGCGAGCGCCAGCATCTGCTGCTCGCCGCCGCTCATCGAGCCGGCGAGCTGGCGCTTGCGCTCGGCCAGCCGCGGGAACGTCTCGTAGCAGAAGGCGAGGTTGCGCTGCATCTGCGCGCGCGCGGTCGGGCGGAAGGCGCCAAGCAGCAGGTTCTCCTCGACGCTCAGGCGCGGAAACAGCCGGCGGCCTTCCGGCACCAGCGCGATGCCGAGGTCCACAATCTCCTCGGTGGTCTTGCCGACGAGCTCGTGCTTGACGCCGTCGATTTCGGCGATGATCGAGCCGGAGCGCGGCCGCACCATGCCCATGATGCACTTCATCAGGGTGGATTTGCCGTTGCCGTTGGTGCCGAGCAGCACCACGGTCTCGCCGCTGCGCACGTCGATCGAGACATGCTCGAGCACGCGCACCGCTCCATAGGCGGCATCGATGTCCGCAATGGTGAGGCTATTGGCCAAGGTAGGCCCTCTCGACTTCCGGATCGCGGATCACGTCCTGTGGCAGCCCGTCGGCGATCTTCTTGCCGGAGACCAGCACCACCACGCGCTGCGAGAACGCCATCACGGCGCGCATGATGTGCTCGATCAGCACGATGGTGACGCCGCGCTCGTTCATGCGGATCAGCAGCGCCAGGATGTCGTCGACCTCGGAGTGCGACAAGCCGGCCATCGACTCGTCGGCGATCAGGAGCTTCGGATCGGTCGCCATCGCGCGCGCCAGTTCGAGCTTGCGCATCTCCACCTGGGTGAGGTCGCGCGGCCACTGCCGCGCCTTGTCGGCGAGGCCGACCAGCCCGAGCAGCTCCATGCAGCGATCGTCCAGCTCGCCCCCGGTCCGCTTGGATCCTGGCCGCAGGTCGGCGGTGTAGAGCAGCGGAACGCGCAGATTGTCGGCGACCGACAGCGTCATGAATGGACGCGGCAGCTGGAATGAGCGCGCCATTCCGGAACGCGTGCGCTCGTGCGCCAGCATGCCGTCCATGGTCTTGCCGTCGAAGCGCACGCTGCCGGTCTCGTTACGCAGCGTGCCGCAGATGCAATTGACCAGCGTCGACTTGCCGGAACCGTTCGGGCCGATCAGCCCGACCCGCTCGTTCGGCGCCACCGAGAGCTGGATGCCGTCGAGCGCAACGAAGCCGCCGAAGCGCTTGCCGACCTGATCGATTTCCAGGAGCGCGGTCATGTCCGCCTCCTCCGCGCCCGCATGCGGGTCTGGATCGCGCCCATGATCCCATTCGGCGCCATGATGACGAAGGCGACCAGCAGCACGCCGACCAGCAGCAGGTTGACGGCGGACGAGATGGTGACGGTAGCGACCTGCTGCAGGGTGCCGAGCAGCACCGCGCCGAGCAGCGGGCCCAGCCACGATGTGGTGCCGCCGATCATCGGCATCGCGATCGCATTCACCGCGTAGGCGAGGCCGAAGGCGGAGGCCGGCTCGAGGTAGCCGATATAATAGGGGAACGGCGCACCGGCCATGCCCATGAAGGCGCCGCTCAACGTGGTTGCGACCAGCTTGAGCCGCAGCGTCGGCACACCGCAGGCCTCTGCCGCCAGCTCGTCGTCGCGGATGGTGGCGAAGCCGAAGCCGAGCCGCGAGCGCTCGATGCCGCGGGCGGTCGCGAGTGAGATCGCGGCCAGCGCCAGCATCAGCACGAACAGGTACTGGATGTACGGGAACTCGTAGCCGAACACGTTGAGGCTGGCCGGGCGGATGATGTAGGCCCCGCGCGAGCCGCCGACGAAATCCCAGTTGATGATCAGCGTCTGCAGCACGACCGCGAGCGCGAGCGTCGCGATCGAGAAGAAGGCGCCGCGCAGGCGCAGCGTCAGATAGCCGGTGCCGAGCCCGACGATGCCGGACACGATGCCCCCGGCCACGATCAGCAGCGGGATCGGCAGCGGATAGAGCTTATGGATCGCCACCGACGTATAGGCGCCCATGGCGAAGAACGCGGCGGTGCCGAAGTTCACGTAGCCGCAGTAGCCGCCCAGGATATTCCAGGCGGTGCCAAGCACCACGAACTGCAGCACCACGTAGCCGGCGAAGTAGACGTAGTCATTCTCGATGAAGCGAGCGACCGCGAATACGGCGATACCGACGAGAGCGGCGAAGACGATGAAGATCCACTGCCGCACGTCAGCGCCCCAGAAGTCCGGCCGGCCGGAACGCCAGCGTCAGCAGCAGGAACCCGAACGCCACCGCGGGCGCCCAGGACGGCCCATAGAATGTCGCCGTGAGGCTCTCGACGATGCCGAGCAGCATGGCGCCCAGCACGGTGCCGGGCAGGCTGCCGAGGCCGCCGAGCACGCAGATCGCAAACACGCGGCCGATATATTCGCGGCCGACCGAGGGCTCGACCGGCTGAATGATGATCAGGAACGCGCCGGCGAGCGAGGTGGTCGCGATCGACATGCCGAAAGCGATGCGCTTGATGCGGGTCGGATTGGCTGACATCAGCTGCAGTGCCAGCTGGTCCTGCGAAACCGCCATGATGGCGCGGCCGATGAAGGTGCGCGACAGGTAGAGCTGCAGCGCGACCATCAGCAGCAGCGAGATCACGCACGGGACCAGCATGCGCAGCGGCAGGTCGACGAAGCCGAAGCGCAGCGTCGGACCGATATAGCTCGCCTCGACGTAGCGGTAGTCGACGCCGAACACGAGGATCAGGCCGACTTCGGTGATGAACAGCAGCCCGAAGAAGAACGCGAGGCCGCCGAGCGGATCGCGGCCGCGCCGTTCGAACGAGTGGTGGTAGACGTCGTAGACCGCCGCTCCGAGCGCGTAGAACACCGGCAGCATTACAAACGCCACCACGATCGGGTCGATGCCAAGCCGCGTATTGACGATGTACGCGATGTAGGAGCCGAGGATGATGAAGGCGGGGTGCGCGATGTTGACGATGTCGAGAATGCCGAAGGAGATCGACACGCCGACCGTCACGGCGACGTAGAAGCCGCCGAGCAGGATGCCGGCGACGATGGCGTTGACCAGAAGGTCGGCGGAGATGTCCATGCGCGGCTCAGCTCAAGCGCGCATGCAGCGCATGCGCTGCAGCATCAAAGGCTGGTGCGCGCTCGGCCACGGCCGGTGCGCCGTCTCGCAATGCGGGCATGCCCGGAGCTTCCCCCTGTCGCCGATTTGTAACGCCGGTTCGGCCGGCGGTTCGGCTCTTGGCGCGTGGCGGAGGGTGATCTCCGCCGGCCGCGCGAATTGACTGTGCAGGAACTACGACGCGCTGGCTAGACAATTCGCCGAGCTTGCGCAAGCCACCGGCGCGCGTACGCGGTCGGTGCTCGCGCGTTTTCTTCCTGCGTCACGCCGCCGCGCGGCGGACCTGCGCGGGAATCGCCATCGGCTTGTTGGCGCTGTCGAGGAACTCTACCGTCATGAACACCATGTCGGCGTCGCCGATGTTCTGCAGGTCGTGCACCTTGAACTCGCCGTCGCCGTAGGTCTCGTGACGGGTTTCGCCCGCCCCGTAGTTGTATTCGACCGTGGTCCCATCCATGAGATGCTGGCGCCCGCGGCAAGGAGTCACGGCGGTCCAGAAGTAATCCAGCACGTGGCGGTGGAAGCCGATGCGCTCGCCGGGCTTGAGCCGGATCGTCCACACGCGGCAGCGCTCGTTCTCCGAGACGAGCTCGTTGCCGACGCACGGGTTCGGGTTCTGCGCCTCGCGCTCTAATTCCGCCTTGATCTCGGCCGGCCATGCGCCCTGGTCGGAGCGCAGCGCTTGTTTTTCCATCATCGAGAGAGCCATGCATTCCTCCTGAACGGCTGGGCGGACTATAACGATCCGACCGGCGGATGGAACAGGAAAGCTGCGGACACAGAATGGCGAAGGCACGACGCGCACTGATCATCGGCGGTTCCATGAGCGGGCTGTTCGCCGCCCTGCTGCTGCAGCGGCGCGGCTGGGACGTGGAAGTCTACGAGCGGGTCGAGGGCGAGCTCGCCGACCGCGGCGCCGGCATCGTGGCGCAGCCGGAGATCCGCGCCGCCTTCGATGTGCTGGGGATCGATTTCGGCGCCGATCTCGGCGTCAACACGGTCGACCGCCGCACGCTCGACCGCGACGGCCGCATCATCGCCGAAACCGTGCGCCCCCAGACCCACACCGCGTGGGAGCGCGTCTACCGGCTGCTGCGGAACGCGTTCGAGCCGGCGCGCTACCATCGCGCCAAGCGGCTGACCGCGGTCGAGCAGAGCGGCGACCGAGTGGTGGCGCATTTCGCCGACGGCACGGCCGAGACCGGCGACCTGGTGGTCGGGGCCGATGGCCTGCGCTCCAACGTGCGCACGCAGTTCCTGCCCGACGCGGCGGTGTCCTATGCCGGCTACGCGGCCTGGCGCGCGCTGGTCAACGAGGCGGAGATGTCGCCCGCGACGCTGCGCGACATCTATCTCTGCATGGCGTTCGGGCTGCCGCCGGGCGAGCAGTATCTCAGCTATCCGGTGGCGGGGCCGAACGACGACCTGCGCCCCGGCCACCGCCGCTACAACTGGATCTGGTACCGCCCGGCCGAAGAGCACGGCAAGCTCAAGGACCTGCTCACCGACGCCAGCGGCCACACCCATGTCGGCTCGATTCCGCCGCCGCTGATCCGCGCCGACGTGATCGCCGCGATGCGCGCCGACGCCGCCCGCCTGCTGGCGCCGCAGTTCCGCGAAGTGATCGGGCTGGCGCCGCAGCCGTTCCTGCAGCCGATCTACGATTTCGCCACGCCGCAGATGGCGTTCGGCCGCGTCGCGATCGTCGGCGATGCGGCGTTCGTGGCGCGCCCGCATGTCGCCGGCGGCGTCGCCAAGGCGGCCGAGGACACGATGGCGCTGGCGGAAGCGCTCGACGCCGAGCCGGACGTGCCGGCGGCGCTGAAGGCGTTCGAGGCGAAGCGGATCGGGGTCGGGGTCCGCATCGTGCAGCGCGGCCGCGAGCTCGGCGCCTATATCCAGCCGGAGCGTCGCACCGAGGCGGAGCGGGCCGCCGCGATCCGCCACGCCGGGCCGGAAGCGGTGATGCGGGAGATCGCGCTGTTGGATTTCCTCTACGCCTGAGAGGGTGCCTGCACCGGCCGCAGCGGCGTGCGCGGCTGCCGGAACCAGGAGCCGGAGGCGATCGCGGCGGCGTTGATGGTCGCGAAGGTGGCGAGCGCGATGCCGAGCGCGGCGAACACGCCGGCAAGCCCGAAGCCGAGCCGCAGCGCCACGAAACCGCCGACCGCCGCGACCACAAGTCGGGACACGCCGGCGATCAGCGGCCAGCCCACCCGTCCGGCTCCCTGCGAGGCGAAATAGAGCGCCATGCCGAGCCCGAACAGGCCGTAGAACGGGCCGACGATGCGCAGATACTGCCGCCCGGTCTCCAGCATCAGCGGATCGGTCCCGAACAGCGACAGCCACCAGTCGGGCTGCAGTGCCGCCACCAGGCCGATGGTGCCGGTGATCGCGGCGGCCATGCCGGCGCCGATCCAGGCGACGCGCAGCGCGCGCGCCTGCTGCCCGGCGCCGATATTGGTGCCCACCATGGCGACCAGCGGCGCACCCAGGCCGAACACCAGCGGCACCATCATGTATTCGAGCCGCGCGCCGACGCCGTAGCCGGCCACGGCCGCGGCGCCGAAGCGTCCGACATAGCTGGTGGCGATCACCACCGTCGCGTTGGTGGTGACGGTCACCAGCGAGGCGACCGCACCGACCCGCAGGATCTCGCGCGCCGGAGCCCACTGCAGACGAGGCGGCCGGACCGGCGGCTGCAGCACGCCGCGGCCGGACCAGATGTAGCCGGCGAACACGGCGCTGCCGACCGCGTAATAGACCACCACCGCCAGCCCGCCGCCGACGATGCCGAGCCGCGGGAAGCCCCACCAGCCGAAGATCAATGCCGGCGACAGCGGGATCAGCACCGCGGCGCCGGCGCAGCTCACCACCGCCGGCACCGTCATGTTGCCGCTGCCGCGGATGACGTTGGCGAGCGCGTTGAACAGCCATACGAACACGGCGCCGGCGAACACCACGTTGGAATACAGCACGGCGGCGGCCAGCGACCCGCCGCTTCCGCCCATGGCGGCGTAGAGCGCCGGCCCGCCGATCAGCGCCGCGACGGTGGTCACAAAGCCGAGCGTCAGCGCGATCGCGACCGCATACCAGGCGAGCCGGCTCGCATCCTCGCGCCGGCCGGCGCCGAGCGTGCGCGCCACCGCGGACGAGATGCCGCCGCCCATGGCGCCCGCCGACATCATCTGCATCAGCATCATCACCGGAAACACCATCGACACGCCGGCGAGCGCGTCAGTGCCGAGCCGCGCCAGGAAATAGGCTTCGACCAGGCTGATCCCGGCCTGCGTGATCATCACCACCATGTTGGGAAGCGCGAGCCGGATCAGCGTCGGCGCGATCGGGGCTTCGAGGAGCCTTCGGGTGCGCGGGTCCATGACGGGGTCCTCGGTTGACCGCTGCGATTTAGGTGCATACACCCATTCCAGATACGTGCATATGCGCGTTTACGGAAATGAAGCCATGCCGAAACAGCAGCACGCCGCGCCTGCGGAACCGCTGAGCCCGTGCAACTGCCTGGCGATCCGCCAGGCGGCGCGTCACGTCAGCCAGTTCTACGACCGCCAGCTTGCCGCCTCTGGTCTGCGCGCCAGCCAGTTCTCGATCCTGCGCAAGCTGGCGCGGCTCGGGCCGCTCTCGATCAACGAGCTCGCCGGCATGATGGTGATGGAACGCACCGCCATGGGGCGGGCGTTGCGCCCGCTGGAGCGGGACGGCCTGATCGCGGTCGGCGCCGGGCGCGACCGGCGCACCCGCGCCTTGCGGCTGACGCCCGCGGGCGAGGCGCGGCTCGCCGCCGCGGAGGCGCGGTGGCGTGAGGCGCAGCAGCAGTTCGAAGCGACGGTCGGTGGGGAAGCGTCGGCCGCATTACGCGAGACGCTCGCGCGCGTGATCGCCGTCGTGCCGTAGGCGTTTTGCCGTAAGCGGCCGCAGCCGCATCCGGATGAAACCGGAGCGGAGGTCATCGCAGATGCGCCGCGGGCGAGACGTCCGAAGCGAAAGGTAGTATCCGGCCTTTGGCTATCCCGCTAAGGACCGGCGTTTTGACGCCGGCGGCCGGGAATGCGCGCAGCTGTCGACAATGCTGAATCAGCTCGGTTAACGACTGGTAAACCGCTGCACAAATTTGCCGCGCTTTCTGACGAATTTGCCGGCAGTTTCGAAACAAGGTGAATCCGCATGACTGACTCAAATGGTGCCGGCACGCGGGCGGACGATGGCAATCCGCTGCTGGCGCGTTGGGAGACGCCGTTCGAATTGCCGCCATTCGCCGAAATCCGCCCGCAGCATTTCCGGCCCGCATTCGACCATGCGCTCGCTGAGCATCGCAGCGCCATCGAGGCGATCGCGAGCGATCCGGCGGCGCCCGACTTCGACAACACGCTCGCGGCGCTGGAGCGCAGCTGGTCGCCGCTGTCGCGCGTTTCCGCGGTGTTCTATCTGCTCACCGGAGCCGACACCAACGACGCGCTGGAAGCGGTCGACCTCGAAGTCTCGCCCCTGATCTCCCGCCACTACAGCGCCGTCTACCAGCACGAAGGCTTATTTCGCCGCATCGCGGCGCTGTTCGACCAACGCAACGCGCTCCCGCTCGACGACGAGCAGCGGCGGCTGATCGAGCGCTACCATCTCGCGTTCGTGCGCTCCGGCGCCGCGCTGGCGCCCGCGCAGCGCGAGCGGCTCGCCCAGATCAACGAGCGGCTGGCGACGCTCGGCACCACTTTCGGGCAGAATGTGCTCGCCGACGAGAAAGCGTTCGCGCTGGTGCTCGACGGCGAGGCGGAGCTCGCCGGCCTGCCGGACTTCGTGCGCGAAGCCGCCAAGGCCGACGCCGAGGAGCGCGGGCTCGCCGGCAAGCATGTCGTCACGCTGTCGCGCTCGAGCGCGGAGCCATTCCTGCAGTTCTCGTCGCGGCGCGACCTGCGCGAGAAGGTGTTTCGCGCCTGGATCTCGCGCGGCGACAACGGCGGCGAACACGACAACAAGGGACTGATTGCCGAGATGGTGGCGCTGCGGCTGGAGCGCGCGCGCCTGCTCGGGTTCGCGAGCCAGGCCGACTACCGGCTCGACGACGCGATGGCGAAGACGCC
>DASWSO010000755.1:0-4236 GCA_036402635.1 Xanthobacteraceae bacterium | reverse complement strand
AGTCGGTCATCGCCTTAGCTCCAACTCATTGGAGCCTACCTGCGGCCTCTTGCTTTGTCAAGGTTATAATTCGCACCATCGTCACGCTGTCAAGCACTATTTTCCTAGGCATTTGACAAAAATAATGCCGCGCGGAGAACGCCCCGCGCGGCTTCGACTGCTGCAGTCGGTATCAGGTCAGTCGGGTTCGACCATCATCGGCGGCGCCGCCATCACGGCGTCGTCGTCATCGTCAATGTCGGGAGCGGCGTAGTAGCCGGTATTCGGCTCCACCAGGATCTGCGGCTGAGAATAGTACTGGTAGTGGGGCCGCCAGCTGCCGGTGCGCGAGGTCGAGCCGGATTCGCCGCCGGCGCCGCCGCCGGTGCCCTCGCCGCCGCGGCCGGTGTAGTAGCCGTCGTTCCACCAGGTCTGCGCCGAGGCCGGCGGCGCCGCCAAGCCGGCCGCCAGCATCAGCGACACGACGTAGAGCGACATCTTCAAGCGTTGCTTGGTCATTGTTGCCTCCAGATCTCCATGCGGAATCAACCCGGCGGCAGCGGCGCGGTTCCGGCCGGCACCGGCGCGCGCTCCGCCGCAATCGGGCGCCGCCCGCGCCATGATTCGTGCACCGCACGATCACGAAACGGTCGCGCCCGGCTGATGCGTTGGGCCTGGGGGGCGATCAGCGCGGAGGGGATCATCTTGCGCATCGCCATCATCGTCGCACTTGTGGGCCTGTCGTCGATCATGCCGGCGCTTGCAGCGCCGACACCGACACAGCACGCACCGAACGCACCGCACGCACCGAACGCCGCGAACGCAGCGCCGGCCACACCGAACGCACCGCACGCACCGAACGCAGCGGCCGCAGCGCCGGCCACGACTGCACCGCCCACCGCCGAAGCGGTGCAGCAGTGGATGTACCGCTACAAGACAAAGCCGGAGCCGGCGCGGCTGCCGGTCGCGGTGCGCGCACTCGCAAAACTCGCCGCGTTCAAGGATCCGGAGAGTGCCGGCGCCTTCGTCGGCTTCATCGCCGGCGTGCTCGCGAATAATCCGGCGCGCGCCGACGAACTCATCGCCAAGATGCTGCCGCTCCCGCCGCAGGACCAGTGGGTAGTGGTGCGCGCCATCGCCTATTCCGGCCTGCCGGAATGGAAGGCGCTGCTGCGCAAGCACGCGCCGCGGCTTTCCGCCCGCAGCGTGATGATCGAGGCCTATCTCTCCGGCAAGCTGCCGCTGCTCGAGGAATTCGGCAGCGAGCAGGATCCGACCTTCATGCAGAAGATGAAGGGCTATGTGACGTTCGCATCCTGGCGCGAGGCGAAGCCCAAAAAGGTCTCGCGCGAGCCCAGCCCGGAGCTGATCGACACGCTGTGGGGCTTCTATCTGGCGACCGGCGCCGAGCGCCCGATCGCGCGCCTGGTCGGCATGCTGGCCTGGGCCAAGGAGCGCGAGAGCATCGACAAGCTCACGCTCGGCAACATGGCGAAGTACACGCTCGCCAGCAACGCCGCGCGCGACCCGGCGGTGCTGGCGCAGCTCAAGCGCGCAAGCGCGGCCGCCGCCAAGGACGTGAAGCCGGCGCTCGACGAGGTGATCGAAGCGGCGGAGACGACCGAGACGGCGCGGCTGCGCAAGGATGCGCTGGCGTCGATCGACGAGCTCAAGCGCAAGGGCCCCGGCTCGCGCCGCGACCTCTCGGTGTGGGGCCAGGTCGGCGAAGGCGCGATCGCGCTCGGCTGCATCGCGGCCTCCGCGCTCGGCCAGGTGCAGTTCGGCATCCCCTGCGTGGTCGGCGGCGCGCTCACCTCGGCGACCCTGCGCTACTGGGAGAAGCCGTAAGCGGCCGCTAACGCTTCTCTCTGGCGCACGCGTCCTCTCTTTCTGGTTGCTAAATCTCTCGCTTCGCGCTCGTATTGCGAGTGCCACAGGCGGAGACGAGAACTCCAGAGGGGGCGAGGATGG
The DNA here is from genome assembly GCA_036402635.1 of Xanthobacteraceae bacterium. Classification (GTDB taxonomy): domain Bacteria; phylum Pseudomonadota; class Alphaproteobacteria; order Rhizobiales; family Xanthobacteraceae; genus DASWSO01. Next base: position 2,286 of record DASWSO010000755.1, on the reverse strand, counting down.
CGGCACCTGGTGACATTTACGCGTTCGACATCGACCTCGCCCGCAAGGCTGCGGCGAATTTCAAGGCCCGCACGGAGGCGCGCGAATCCAAGGCAGAAGCGATCAATCGCGGCGAATACACCAAAGCCGAAACGCCTGGGCGGGTCGCCAAGCGGGTGAACCGCCTGCTCGACCTGGTGAAGAGCCGCATCGCCGATGCGAGCGCGACGCGTCCCGCGGCCGCCCCGAATGCGCCGCCAGTCGCCCTGTCGGCGGAGATGCACGCTTACGTGCAGCAGGATCCGGTCAAGCCGGAAGAGCTCGACGACCTGGTGGTCGAACGCGTGATGGGCGCGACCCGCGACTTCCTCGCCGTCGGCTTCTTCGACGGGGGCGTGGCGGCAAGCCGCGCGGTCTGCCGTATCATCACCAAGCTAGGGGACGGGCGCCGCAGTATGGGCACCGGCTTCATGGTGACGCCGTCGCTCCTGATCACCAATCATCATGTGCTCACGAGCGCCGACCTCGCCGCCCGCAGCACCGCGGAGTTCAATTACCAGCTCAGCGGAACCGGCGCGACGCTGCCGGTCGAGAGCTTCGGGCTGCGGCCCGATCTGTTTTTCCTCACCGACGCGGAGCTCGATTTCGCCCTGGTCGCGGTGGAGCAGCGCTCCCGCAACGGCGCGGCGCTCGCGGCCTTCGGCTCCTGTCCGCTGATCGGCGCCGAGGGCAAGATCCTGGTGCACGAGGCGGTCAACATCGTGCAGCACCCGAAGGGCGAGCTGAAGCAGATCGTGATCCGCGAGAACACGCTGCTCGACCTTCCGGAGCATGCCCCGCTCGACAAGTTCGCGCACTACGAGGCCGACACCGAGCCGGGATCGTCCGGCTCGCCGGTGTTCAACGACCAGTGGGAAGTGATCGCCCTGCATCATTCGAGCGTGCCGCGCACCGACGCCGCCGGGCAGATCCTCGACACCCGGGGAAACCCATGGCCGCCGAACGGCGATCCCGACGAGATCGACTGGATCTCCAACGAAGGCATCCGCACGTCGCGGCTGGTGGCCTTCATCAAGGCCGCCGCCGTCAAGCAGCACGAGAAGGCGCTGCAGGCGGAGTTCATCGCCGTCAGCGCCGCCAATCTGCCGGCCCCGGCGCCGGTCGCCGCGCCGCCCGGGCCGGTGCCGGCCGGTGAGAGCCGGGTCAACCCGGCGGCCGCCGCGGCTCGCACGCCGACGGTGGCCGCGCGCCGGCCGCAACCGGCCGAGACGCTCGCCGCGGGGACGCGGGCGCCGGGCGGCAGCGCGACGCTGACCATTCCGCTGACCGTGACGATCGCGCTCGGCGCCGCGGACGCGGCGCCGGTGGCCGTCGGCGAGGCCGCGCCCGTGTTCGAGGCCGCGATCCAGCCCGACCCCGATTACAGCGACCGGCCGGGCTTCAACGCCGAGTTCCTTGGCTTCGGGGCGCCGCTGCCGACGCTCAAGCCGGACGCGCCGGAGCCGGCGCTGCCGGTCGAGGGCGGCGGCGTCGAGCTCAAATACTACCACTACAGCCTGATCATGAACGCGGCGCGCAAGCTCGCTTTCGTGTCGGCCGTCAACCTCGACGCCGGCGCCCCGTTCAACGTGCACCGCGAGGGCGCCGACCGCTGGTTCTACGATCCCCGCATCGACAAGGAGGAGCAGACCGGGCCGAAGGTCTACGCCAACAACCCGCTCGACCGCGGGCACCTGACGCGGCGCGCCGACGCGGCCTGGGGCGAGACCGAGGAGGAGGCCCAGCTCGCCAACGACGACACCTTCCACTGGACCAACTGCTCGCCGCAGCACGAGGTGTTCAACCAGAGCACCAAGGCCAATCAGCGCGGGCTGCTGCTCTGGGGCACGCTGGAGAACCATGTGGCCGAGCAGGCGCACGGGGGCAAGCTCTCGATCTTCAACGGCCCGATCTTCCGCAAGAACGACCGCCTGCACCGCGACGTCAAGATCCCGCGCGAATTCTACAAGCTGATCGTCTACCGCAAGGATGACGGCGGGCCCGGCGCGGCTGCGTTCATCCTGAGCCAGCAGGCGCTGATCCAGAACCTGCCGGCGGAAGAGTTCGAGGTCGGCCCCTACCAGCCGTTCCAGGTCAAGATCGGCGATCTGGAAGCGCGCACCGGCCTGGATTTCGGAACGATCCGCGGTTTCGATGCGCTGCACGCCTCCGGCCAGGAGGCGTTTCTGGAGGGCGCGACCGCCAGCGTGGTGCCGCTCGCCGGGCTGCGCGACGTCGTGCTTTAAGGGAGCGAAACGGGCGCGGCCT
>DASWSO010000754.1:0-5972 GCA_036402635.1 Xanthobacteraceae bacterium | reverse complement strand
CGTTAACCACGTGCAGATGGTGGGGCGCTTGTGTCGCGGCGGTCACACTTTTGGCGGTGTCGGCAGCGCCGCCAGCAATTTTTGCAACGTCGCGCGGGTGGACGGGTCGGCGACTCCATCGACGCGTGCGGGGCGGAAATGCCGCTGGAACGCGGTCACCACCGTGGCGGTGGCCGCGTCCTCTGCGCCGGTCGGCTCGATCCGATAGCCGTATGCCCGCAGCGCGGTCTGCACCGCCGTCAGGTTATCCACAGCCGCCGCAGCGCCCGCCCCGAGCGCAGCGGGCTCGACCCAATGGCCGATGCCGGCGGCCGCCAGGCGGTGCCACGGAAACTTCTCTCCCGGATCCTGCTTGCGCGCCGGTGCCACGTCGGAATGCGCCAGCACGCGCTGCGGCGCGATCGGATGGCGCCCGAGAATGTCGCGGCAGAGCGCGATCACGGCTTCGATCTGCGCCTCGGGAAAATCCGGGTAGCCGCCGTCGTGCCCGGGATTGACGATCTCGATCCCGATCGAGTGGGAGTTGATGTCGGCGATGCCGTCCCACCACGCCACGCCGGCGTGCCACGCGCGCTGCGCCTCCGGCACGCATTGCACAATCGAGCCGTCCTCCCGCACGACGTAATGCGCGGAGACGCCGCTCGCGGCGGCGCACAGCCACGCAATCGCCGCCGCTGCGTCCGTCATCCCGGTGTAGTGCAGGATCAGCATGTCGGGACGCTCGCCGCGGCGCCGCGCGCCGTGGTTCGGCGACGCAACGACTTCGAGCGCCAGCGGGGAATCGGGAACGAACGCGGTCATTGCCGGCACTGTAGGGCGCCAAGCGTGTGCGCAAAACCTGCGTGCGCACAAAACCTGTGCGCACAAAAGAAAAGTCCCGGGAGCGGGGCTCCCGGGACTTCGCGTCTACGACGATGCGCTTACGGACGGCGTGCCGGAGCGGTGTCGCCCGGGCCAGCCGCACCGGTGTTGGTGCCGGTGCCGGCGCCGGTGGTGCGTGCCGGCGGCTTGTAGCGCTCGAACGCCGGGGCGTTCTTCAGCTCGTCCTTGGTCATCGAGATCTTCAGCTTCACGTTGGTCGGATCGTCGTCGCCCGCGGACGCGGTCGTGCTGGTGGTCGTCGTCGTAGTCGACGACGTGGAGGTCGCCGGCGCGCCAGCCGGGCGGCTCGTGTCGGAGGTGGTGCTCGAAGCCGCGCGGGTGCTGCCCGGGACCACCTGGAACGCAGTCGGCTCGAGGGCGACGTCCTTCTCGCCGATGCCGAGGAAGCCGCCGACGCCGACGATGTACGCGTCGACCTTGCCTTGGCGATCGAACAGCACGTCGTTCACGTCACCAACCTTCTCATTGTTGGGGCCGAGCACGTCGGTGCCCTTGAACTTGCTGGCGAGCCACTGGTCGGGCTTCTGCGCGGTCACGAATTTCGCCGAGCCGCTGGAAGCGGTGGTTGCGGCCGGCGATGTCGAAGAAGCCGGCGGCGTCGCAGTCTGCGCGAGCGCGCCGGAAACCATCAGGGCGCTGATCGCGGTGGCAGAGAGCAGGGTCTTCAACATTCGAAGCCTCCATGGGGAATTCAGCAAGGGAGAGCGGGGGTCTCTCCCTTCCGCCGAGACAACTCGCCAGCCGCTGCCGATGTTCCGGGCGAAGCCGCTTTGTTTTGGAGAACCGCTGCCTGCGCAGCGGGCCGAAAACTCAGGTCCGACAACCATTCGTTAAGTTTATGCCGCGTTAATGCGGGGGCCTCCGCGACGCCTCGGGCCGCTGCATCACACGCATTGACGACCACTGGGTCCCATGTTAGCCCATCCCATCCCATCGGCGTCTTCCGTGCTGGGTCCCACCGTCCGCGGCGCCAAGCGCGCCGCCCAAATCGGGTCAGCTCGCCAGTGCTCCGCACCCGCTCCGACCGCGCCAGCACGGGCCTGCAAGGCGGGCGGGCGCGCCGATGAACCGCTTCGTCTCCAACATCACGCTGCGGCTGGACGCCAAGGGTCGCGTCTCGATCCCGGCGCCGTTCCGGGCGGTGCTGGCGCGCGACGGCTTCGAGGGCCTGTACTGCTATCCGACCCTGGACCAGCCGGCGCTGGACGCGGGCGGCAACGCGCTGCTGTCCGAGATCGAGGCGCTGATCGCACGCTTTCCGCCCTATTCGGACCAGCGCGACGAGTTCTCGGTGGCGCTCTATGGCACCAGCGAGACGCTGAAGATCGACGCCGAGGGCCGCGTGACGCTTTCGGAACCGCTGAAGGCGCATGCCGGCATTGCGGATGCAGTCGCCTTCGTCGGGCTTGGACACAAGTTTCAGATCTGGGAACCCGCCCGCTTCCGCGCGCAACTCGCGGAGGCCACCGAGAAGGTGCGCGCTTTGAAGCGGCAATTGGGATCCCAGAGGACGGCGCCGGAAGCGCAAGGAGCACGGGAATGACGAGGAGCCGCGACACTGGTGACCCCGGTGTCGCTGGCGGACTGGCTCCCCACATTCCCGTGCTCGCCGGCCCGGTCGTCGAGTACCTCGGCCCGCATGACGGCGGCGTCTATGTCGACGGCACCTTCGGCGCCGGCGGGCACACGCGCCGCATCCTCGACGCCGCCGACTGCCGCGTCATCGCCATCGACCGCGACCAGAGCGCGATCGTGCGCGGCTTCGCGCTGGTCGAGCAGGCGGGCGGCCGGCTGACGTTGGTGGAGGACCGCTTCTCGGCGATCGAGGCGGTGCTGGCCTCGCTCGATGTCGACCGGATCGACGGTTTCCTGATCGACCTCGGCGTCTCCTCGATGCAGCTCGATCAGGCCGAGCGCGGCTTCTCGTTCCGCCAGGACGGCCCGCTCGACATGCGCATGGGCGACAGCGAATGGAGCGCCGCCGATGTGGTCGCGGCCGCGGGCGAGCGCGACCTCGCCGTCATCATCGCGCAGCTCGGCGAGGAGCGCTTCGCGCGCGCCGTCGCCCGCGCCATCGTCAAGCGGCGCGACGAGGCGCCGATCCGCACCACCCGCGCGCTGGCCGAGGTGATCGAGCGCGTGGTGCGCAGCCGGCCCGGAGAAATCCATCCGGCCACACGCACGTTCCAGGCGCTGCGCATGTTCGTCAACCAGGAGCTCGAGGAACTGGCCGAGGCGCTCGAAGCCGCCGAGCGCGTGCTCAAGCCCGGCGGCCGCCTTGCGGTGATCGCGTTCCACTCGCTCGAGGACCGCATCGTCAAGCGCTTTCTCGCCGCCCGCGGCCGCGCCCGCTCCGTGTCGCGGCACCAGCCGCTGGCCGCAGGCGATCCGCCGTCGTTCCGCCTGCTGACGCCGAAGGCGGTCACCGCCGATGCGGCCGAGGTCGCCGCCAATCCGCGCGCGCGCTCCGCCAAGCTGCGCGCCGCCGAGCGCACCGAAGCGGCGCCGCTTCGCCTCGCCGTCGAGGCGATGCCGCCGGTGCCGCGCCTCGCCGACGTGATGAGGACCCGCTGACATGCTCCGCATCATCAACGCGCTCGTCATCATCGCGCTGATCGGCTCGGCGTCCTGGGTCTACAAGATCAAGTACGACGCGACGCTCGATGCCGAGCGCGTGTCGAAGCTGCGGGCGGAGATCCGCCGCGAGCGCGACACCGTCGCCAACCTGCGCGCCGAATGGGCGCAGCTCGACCGGCCCGACCGGGTGCAGCCGCTGGCGCAGAAACACCTGACGCTGCGGCCGCTCGACGTCGCGCAGTTCGACGCGCTCGACAAGCTTCCGGAAAAGCCGCGGCAGATCGTGCCGCCCGGCACCGCCGATCCGATCGGCGCGATCATCGAGATCTTCGCCGACGCCGAGGCGCTCAACGGCACGCTGCCGGATCCGGCGAGGAGATGACGATCGTGGCGGCGCGGGTCATGCAAGACGGGGAACAGACGGCGGCGCGGGCCGAGCCGTGGCGGCGGCGCCTTTTGCGCACGCTGCTCTACGGCAGCAGCGACCGCTCCACCAAGGCGCGCGCCCGCATCGGGCTCGCGGCCATGGCGTTCGGCCTGGTCTATGCCGTGATCGCGATCCGGCTGGTCAGCTTCGCGGTCGCGCCCGACAATCATCCGACCCGGCGCGCCGCCAATGCGGATGCGGTCTCCACCGCGCGTCCCGACATCCTCGACCGCAACGGCGAAATCCTCGCCACCGACGTGAAGACGCCGTCGCTGTTTGCCGAGCCGCGCCGGCTGATCGACGTCGACGAGGCGGTGGAGCTGCTGACCGCGGTGCTGCCCGACCTCGATGCCGCCGAGGCGCGCACCCGGCTCTCGTCCAAGAAGGGCTTCGTCTGGCTCAAGCGCGAGATCACGCCGAAGCAGCAGCGCGAGATCCACCGGCTCGGCATTCCGGGTGTCGGCTTCCTGCGCGAGAACAAGCGCGCCTATCCGAACGGCGCCGAGGTCTCGCACGTCATCGGCCACGTCAATATCGACAACCAGGGCATCGCCGGCATCGAGCGCTGGCTCGACTCGCACGGGCTCGCCGACCTGCACCTCGCCGGCTTCGCCACCGACCGGCAGCAGAAGCCGGTCGACCTCGCGGTCGATCTGCGCGTGCAGCACGCGCTGCGCGACGAGCTGATGGTGGCGCGCGAGAAGTTCAAGGCCAAGGCGGCCGCCGGCACCGTCACCGACGTGCGCACCGGCGAGATCCTGGCGATGGTCTCGGTGCCGGACTACGACCCCAACAATCCGGGCGAGGCCAACGATCCGACCCGCATCAACCGGCTCACCACCGGCGTGTACGAGATGGGCTCGACCTTCAAGGCGCTGACCGTCGCGATGGCGCTCGATTCCGGCAAGATCGGCCTCAACACGGCGTTCGACGCGCGCGTGCCGCTGCGCTACGGCCGCTTCAACATCAACGACTACCACGCCCAGCGCCGCATCCTGACGGTGCCGGAGATCTTCACCTACTCGTCCAATATCGGCACCGCCCGCATGGCGCTGTCGCTCGGCGTCGAGCACCACAAGTGGTTCCTGCGCAAGATCGGCCAGCTCGACCGGCTGCGCACCGAGCTGCCGGAAAGCGCCGAGCCGATCGTGCCGAAGCGCTGGGGCGAGCTCAACACCGTGACGATCGCGTTCGGCCACGGCCTCTCGGTCGCGCCGCTGCAGGCGATGATGGGGATCGGCGCGCTGATGAACGGCGGCATCCTGATCCCGCCGACCTTCATGAAGCGCACCGAGGAAGACGCCAAGGCGCTCGGCACCCGGGTGATCAAGCCGGAGACCAGCGAGAAGATGCGCTACCTGATGCGGCTCAATGCCGAGAAGGGCACCGCCAGCAAGGCCGACATCAAGGGCTTCTATGTCGGCGGCAAGACCGGCACCTCCGAGAAGGTGGTGGGCGGGCGCTATTCCAAGACCAAGCTGCTCACCAGCTTCACCGCCGTGATGCCTTCGGACCAGCCGCGCTACCTGGTGCTGATCATGCTGGACGAGCCGCAGCCGCTGCCGGAGACGCACGGCTACGCCACCTCGGGCTGGAACGCGGCGCCGACGGCCGGCAAGGTGATCGCCCGCATCGCCCCGCTGCTCGGCATGGAGCCGCGGCCCGACCTGCCGCCGTCCGAGCAGCTGATCCTGGGGCAGACCCAGCGCCAGGCGGCTGCGGCTACGCGCTGAGCGGCGAGCTCTGATCCTTCGAGACGCCCCGACTCCACCCTTCCGCCGCGAGCCGGGGAAGGGAGGGGCCCTGAGCACGAGGGGTAATCGTGCTATCAACCCCTAGACACCCTTGAGTCGCAGTGCCCGGCTCGCCGCTGAACGGACAAGGCATGCAACTTCGCGACGCGCTTCCGACCGAGGCCGAGTTCGACCGCCGCTTCGCCAGCGTCGAAGTTTCGGGCGTCTCGGCCGACAGCCGTGCCAACAAGCGCGGCGAGATCTTCGCCGCGCTCGCCGGCAGCCGCACCGACGGCGCGCGCTTCATCGCCGACGCGGTGGCGGCCGGCGCAGTTGCCGTGATCGCCGAGCAG
>DASWSO010000753.1:0-2740 GCA_036402635.1 Xanthobacteraceae bacterium | reverse complement strand
GTGCGCTGGCGCGGCGGCGAACTGGACGCGCTGTTGAGCGCGCTCGGCGCCGGCGGCTACGGGCTGACGCTCGGCGTGCATTCCCGCATCGCGGCGACGGCCGAGCGGGTGGTGGCGCGGCTCCCGCACGGCAATGTCTACGTCAACCGCAACATCATCGGCGCGGTGGTGGGCACGCAGCCGTTCGGCGGCTCCGGACTGTCCGGCACCGGACCGAAGGCGGGCGGCCCGCATTATCTGCGCCGCTTCGCCAGCGAGCAGGTGGTCAGCGTCAACACCGCCGCGGTCGGCGGCAACGCCAGCCTGCTGGCGTTGCCCGAGTGAACATCGGCCTGCTGGATCGATACAAATTGAGCGGTCGCGCTCACCGGGCATTCAGCACCGGCACGACCGGGAGCCGGTACGACCGCTTCCGATAAGGATTTGCAAGGGCTGCACGCGCAGGATGCGGGGCCACGTCGAGAGCCCGCATGGACCTGTCGCCTTCCATTCTTATTGCAATCGCCGCAGCCGCAGCCCTCGTCGCGGCTTGGCATCACTGGCGCATGCGCGCCAAGTTGCGCGCGCTGCAGACCGAACTCGAGACGCTCTCCGACCGGAGCTGGGAACTGCGGGAGAACGCGCAGCGGGCCCAAGACCTGCTGCAATCGCAAAGCGACGTGATCGTGCGCCGCGCCGCGGACGGCACCGTCACCTATGTGAACGACGCCTTCTGCCGGCTCGCAGGCGCCGACCGCACCGGCCTGCTCGGCCGGCCGCCGCAGCTGCGCGTGCTGGAAACGGGCCCGGCGAGCGTGCTGGCCGACGGCTCCCGCATCTACGACCAGCAGATCGCCACCGGCGATGGGGTGCGCTGGATCGGCTGGCGCGAAGCGACCGTGCGCGCCGGCAAGGACGAAGTGGCGGAGATTCAGAGCGTCGGCCGCGACATCACCGACCGCATCGAGGCCGAGCGGGCGCTGGCAGAGGCGCGCGACACCGCCGAAACCGCCAACCGCGCCAAGTCCCGATTCCTGGCGTCGATGTCGCACGAGATCCGCACACCGCTCAACGGCATCCTCGGCATGACCGGCCTGCTGCTCGACACCGCGCTCGCGCCCGAGCAGGTGACCTATGCGCGCGCGGTGCAAACGTCCGGGCGCACGCTGCTCGCGCTGGTCGAAGACCTGCTCGATCTTTCCAAGATCGAGGCCGGCAAGCTCGCGCTCGATCCGCAGCCGTTCGCGCCGGCGGCGCTGATCGAGGAGATCGCCGAACTGCTGGCGCCGCGCGCGCAGGCCAAGCAGCTCGAGATCGCCTCGTTCGTCGACGAGCGGCTGCCGGCGCAAGTGGTCGGAGATCCCGCGCGCTTGCGGCAGGTGCTGCTCAACCTGGTCGGCAATGCGGTGAAATTCACCGAGACGGGCGGGCTCGCGATCGTGGCTGAGCCGGGCACGGTTGCGGGCGAGATCAGCTTCCTCGTTGAGGACACCGGGATCGGAATTCCGGCAGACGCGCAGGCGCGCATCTTCGCCGAATTCGAGCAGGTCGACGACGCGGCGCGCCGCGCCGGCGGCACCGGACTCGGGCTCGCCATCTCGAAGCGGCTGGTCGAGCACATGGGCGGATGCATCAGCGTCGAAAGCACGCCCGGCGCGGGCTCACGCTTCAGCTTCAGCCTGCCGCTGCCGCCACGGCTGGGTCCCGCTGCCGCCGTGCGGGCGGTTGCCGATCTGCACGGAAAATCCGTGCTGATCGCCGGCACTTCGCTGGGAGCGCAGCTGCTGGCGCGGCGGCTGCAGCGCTGGGGCGGCATGGTCGAAGTCGCCGACGAGGCCTCGGCCCGCACCGCGCTGGCGGAGCGCACCTGGGACGTGCTGCTGGCCGATCGCAGTCTCGGCTCCACGTCGGTGCTGGCGCTGGCGGGCGCCGCGCCCTCGAACACCAACGCCGTCGTGCTGCTCACGCCCGGCGAACGCGGCGAATTGCCGATGCTCACGCGCGCCGGCTTCCGCGGTTACCTGATCAAGCCGGTGCGCGCGGCTTCGCTGGCCGCGGTGCTGACCGGACCGCCGAGCGCATCCCTCGCTGCGACCGACGACGTGCCTGCGGCTTCGCATGCGGACGGGTTGGCGCCGGCCCTTTCGGTTCTGGTCGCCGAGGACAACGAGATCAACGCCCTGCTCACGCGCGCGCTGCTCGGCAAGCTCGGGCACCGCCCGGCAATGGCCGGCGACGGCGGCGAGGCGATCGAGCTGTGGAGCGCTGCGCGCCACGCCGGCCAGCCGTTCGATGCGATTCTCATGGACATCCAGATGCCTGGCGTCGACGGCCTGGAAGCCTCGCGCCGCATACGCGCGGCGGAAGCGGCGCAACGCCTGCCACGCACGCCGATCGTCGCGCTCACCGCCAACGCTTCCGGTGAGGACCGCGCGGCCTGCCTGGCGGCCGGCATCGACGGCTTCATCACCAAGCCGCTCGAACCGGACGAACTGGCCGCCCGGCTCTGCACCGTGCGACAAAACCCTCTCGCCGCCTGACCCGCCACGTCTTCCGCGCGCGTGCGGAAGACGTCGAATGTCACAGCCGCCGCATCGCGACTTCCTCGATCAGGTGGCTTTCGCCCTTCTTGAGGATGAGGTCGGCGCGCAGCCGCGTCGGCAGGATGTTTTCGCGCAGGTTGACGAGATTGATGCGGCTCCAGATCGCGGTCGCGGTCTCCTCCGCCTCGGCGTCGCTCAGCTGCGCGTAGCGGTGGAAG
>DASWSO010000752.1:0-2733 GCA_036402635.1 Xanthobacteraceae bacterium | reverse complement strand
GCGGACTGAAATTTCTCCACTTTCTCCGGCACCTTGCGGCCCGCGACTCAGGTAACACTGCAGCAGCAGATCTGCAGGAGCGGCTCACGTGGAAAAGGCTCCCGACGCGTTTCGCACGATCAGCGAAGTCGCCGACGAACTCGACGTCCCGCAGCACGTCCTGCGGTTCTGGGAAACCCGGTTCGCCCAAATCCGGCCGATGAAGCGCGGCGGCGGCCGCCGTTACTACCGGCCCGACGATGTCGATCTGCTGCGCGGCATCCGCCACCTGCTGTACGGCGAAGGCTACACCATCCGCGGCGTCCAGCGCCTGCTGAAGGACAACGGAATCAAGTTCATCCAGTCGGTCTGGCGCGACGAGACCGCCGCGGCGGAAGCGCACGCGCGGCCCGAGGCGAACCAGGCGGACGCCGAAGCCGGTGCGTCGAACGGCGACGCGGCGGCCGCCGAAGACGCGGCCGAGGCCGACAGCGCCTTGGACGCCGCGCCGGCGTTGTCGCGCGGCCCGGCCGTTGTGCCGCCGATGTCGCGCTTCGTCCTGCAGCGCGCCAATCCGCAGCCGGTCCGGGAGCCGCCGCGCGAGTTCGACCTGAACGGGAGCGAAGGCGAGGCCGACGCAGGGGCGCCGGCGCAGCCGACGCTCTCGCGCGAGGATCTGCACCGGCTGCAGTCGGCGCTCTACGAGCTCGGCGAGTGCCGCCGGCTGATCGAGGCTGCGTTCCGCGACCCGGACTGAGCCGACGCGCGGCTCACGCCGCCGCGAGCGCCTGGTCGAGATCGCCGATGATGTCGTCCGTGTCCTCCAGGCCGATCGAGAGCCGCACCACGTCCGGACCGGCGCCGGACTGGACCTTCTGCGCATCCGAGAGCTGGCGGTGGGTGGTCGAGGCCGGGTGGATGATAAGCGAGCGCGTGTCGCCGATATTGGCGAGATGTGAAAACAGCTTCACGTTGGAAACGAGCCGCACGCCGGCGTCGTAGCCGCCCTTCAGTCCGAACGTGAAGCACGCGCCCGCGCCCTTCGGGACGTATTTCTTGGCCAGGTTGTGATAGCGGTCGCCCGGCAATCCCGGATAGCTCACCCACGCGACCTTGTTGTTGCCGGCCAGCCATTCCGCCACCGTTGCGGCGTTCTCGCATTGCCGCTGCATGCGCAGCGGCAGCGTCTCGATCCCGGTCAGGATCAGGAATGCGTTGAACGGCGACAGCGCCGGCCCGAGGTCGCGCAGGCTGAGCACCCGGCAGGCGATCGCAAACGCGAAGTTGCCGAACGTCTCGTGCAGCACCATGCCGTGATATTCCGGGCGCGGCTCCGACAGCATCGGGTAGCGCGCCTCGCGCGACCAGTTGAAGGTGCCGCCGTCGACGATGATGCCGCCGATCGAGTTGCCGTGGCCGCCCAGGAACTTGGTGAGCGAATGCACCACGATGTCGGCGCCGTGGTCGAACGGCTTGCACAGGTACGGCGTCGCCAGCGTGTTGTCGACGATCAGCGGCACGCCGGCGCGGCGCGCCACGTTGGAGATCGCCTCGATGTCGGTGATGACGCCGCCCGGATTGGCGATCGATTCGATGAAGATCGCCTTGGTCTTCGGCGTGATCGCGCGCTCGAAGGTGCCGATGTCGTCCGGGTCGGCCCACACCACGTTCCAGCCGAAGTTCTTGAACGAGTGGTTGAACTGGTTGATGGAGCCGCCGTAGAGCTTTTTCGACGCGACGAACTCGTCGCCCGGCGTCATCAGCACGTGCAGCGCGACCACCTGCGCGGCGTGGCCGGAGCCGACCGCGAGCGCGGCGGTGCCGCCTTCCAGCGCCGCCACCCGCTCCTCCAGCACCGCGTTGGTCGGATTGCCGATGCGCGAATAGATGTTGCCGAACGCCTGCAGCCCGAACAGCGAGGCCGCATGGTCGACGTCGTCGAACACGAACGAGGTGGTCTGATAGATCGGCGTCGCGCGCGCGCCGGTGGTCGGATCCGGCTGGGCGCCGGCATGGATGGCGAGCGTGGAGAAGCCGGGAACGCGTTCGTTCATAACGGAAAAACCCTCAACGGCAGCGACCGGCGATCGCCCGGTCTGCGGATCATGACGTTCGTAGCGCAGGATAGAGGCAGGTCAAGGCGGCTCAAGAGCGCGAGCCCGGCGCGGTCTCGGCCTGCTGGGCGGCGCGGTCGGAGGCTTCCGCCGGCGCACCGCCGATGGTGGCGCGGTTGAGCGACATGCGCTGCACGCCGCGGCCGAACAGTTGCGCCTTCTTCGACGAGATGGTGCGGGAGTTCACGCCGATCCAGCCGATCTCCGACGAGAGGCGGCCGTATTCGATCTTCGGGCAGCGGTTCATCACCACCTTCATGCCGCCGGCTTCCGCTTTGGCGGCGGCCTCGTCGTTGCGCACGCCGAGCTGCATCCAGATCACCTGCGGCCGCGGCTGCAGCGCCAGCGCCTCGTCGACCACGGCGGGCGCGTATTGCGCCGCGCGGAAGACGTCGACCATGTCGACAGGCTCCGGAATATCGGCGAGCCGCGCATAGAACGGACGGCCAAGGAGTTCCTTTCCGGCCTGTCCGGGATTGACCGCGATCATGCGGTAGCCGCGCTCATGCAGGTACTTGAACGCGAAGTAGCTCGGGCGGTTCTCCTTCGGCGAGACGCCGACCATGGCGATCGTCTTCACGGTGTTGAGCAGGCCGCGAATGTAGCTGTCGGGATAATTGTCGTGGTTCATTGCACTCTC
>DASWSO010000751.1:0-4047 GCA_036402635.1 Xanthobacteraceae bacterium | reverse complement strand
AAGCTGCTGATGGTGGTGTGCAACGACGGCGCTTACGGCGCGGAGCTCCACCACCTGCGCAAGGAAGGCGTGAACGGCGACATCGTCGTTTTTGGCCGGCCAGACTTGGCCGCAATCGCGCGCGGATTCGGGCTTCAGGGGGCGGTCGTCACCGACGTAAGGCAGTTGGCCGATCTCGCCCGAGACTACGAGCGAAGCGACACCGCGGCGGTCTGGGACGTTCACATCAATGACCAGGTGGTCAATCCGAGTTACCGGCTCGGAAACAAGCACGCCAACTGATCACCGCAGGGCGGCGAAGCTCCGGGTCGTGGCGCCGCAGCCTACGGCATCGCAAAGCCGCCGTTCACGCTGAGTACCTGGCCGGTAATCCAGGAGGAGCGTTTGCTGACCAGGAAGGTAATGGCGGAAGCGATGTCCTCCGGCTCGCCCAGCCGGCCCGTGGGGTACATGCGCAGCACCGTCTTCTGCCGGCGGGCGTATTTTTCTTCTCCCATCTCGGCGCGCATCTTGGCCTCGCGCGCGTTGCGAAGCTCTGTGTTCGTCGCACCTGGAGACAGGATGTTCAGCGTCACCCCGCTCGCTCCCACCTCCTGGGCGATCGACTTGGTAAGCGCCACCACGCCGCCCTTCGCGGCCGCGTAATAGGAGAGCCGGGCCTGTCCCATCCGCGCCGAATCCGACGCGAGGCAAACGATCCTGCCATAGCGGCGCGCCATCATCCCTGGCAGCACCGTGTGGATGACGTTCATGGGCCCGAACAGGCAGACATCGATCATGCGTTTCCAGTCGGAGGGCTGCGAGTCGACGAACAGCTTGTCGTCCAGCACCGCCGCCGAGTTGATCAGAATGGAGAGCGGCCCCGTTGCGGCCTCGGCCTCCGCCACCAGCCGCCGCACCTGGTCGAGATTGGTGATGTCGGCCTGCACTCCGACGACTTTGGCTCCGGTCGCCGCGGCCAGGCGCGCAGCCGATGCGGCCGCAGCGGCGCCGTCGACGTCGGCAAGCGTCAGCGCCGCGCCTTCACACGCCAAGGCCTCGGCGGTGGCATAGCCGATGCCGCGCGCTCCTCCCACGATCAGGCACGCCTGCCCGCGAATGCCAAGGTCCATGATGCTGTCTCCAGGAATTGGCGATGTCGCGCAGCCCGCGTTCCCGCGTTCCTCCATGTCCTCTATCGCATTCGAAACTGCATGCAAATAGGTCGGCTTGGATTTCGCCGCCGCGCCCCAGCCGGACCCTGCTAGCGGAGCGCAATGACGCGCCGAGCGCCGCCAAGATTTTTCCTTGACGGGCGACTTTCCGTCTGGTGTCTCTGCATGCAGACTTGGATGCAGGTTACGCGCCGCAAGCACGTTGAGGGGGTGCACTTGGGATCGTTGTTGTTCTCGCCGCTGAAGCTGCGCGAGCTGGAGCTGCCGAACCGTATCGTCGTCTCTCCCATGGGCCAGTATTCGGCCCAGGACGGCTGCGTCTCGGAGTGGCATCTGATGCATCTCGGGTCGCTCGCCGTATCGGGCGCGGGGCTGCTGATCGTCGAGGCCTCGGCCGTGCATCCGCAGGGACGCCTGAGCCCGAACGATCTCGGCTTGTGGTCCGACAAGCACGCCGCCGCGCTCGAACCAGCCATCAAATTCTGCCGCAAGTTCGGCGGCGCAAAGCTCGGCTTGCAGCTCTGGCATGCCGGGCGCAAGGGCTCCGTCACCGTCGCCTGGGAGCGGCAGCAGCCTATCGCGAAGGAGAAGGGCGGCTGGACTCCCTTTGGTCCCTCAGCCATCCCGTATCCGGGCCGCAACGTGCCGCAGGCTCTGGACGCAGCCGGCATCCGCCGATCGATCCAGGATCACGTGGACGCCGCCAAGCGCGCAGACGCGCTCGGTCTCGACCTGATCGAGGTCCACGGGGCGCATGGCTACCTCATTCACAATTTCCTCTCGCCTTTGACCAACCAGCGCACGGACGAGTACGGCGGATCGCTCGAAAACCGCATGCGCTTCGGTCTGGAGCTGTTCAAGGCCGTGCGGGACGTGTGGCCCGAGCGAAAGCCGCTCGGTATCCGCATCTCCACGACCGACTGGGTGGACGGCGGCTGGGAAGTCGAGGACAGCATCGCGTTCGTCAACAAGCTGAAGGAGCTGGGCTGCGACTATGTAACGGCCTCCAGCGGTGGCTCGGTGCCGGAGCAGCGGCTCAAGGTCTATCCGGGCTACCAGGTGCCGAACGCGGAGCGGATACGGCAAGAGACCGGCATGTGCACGATGGCGGTCGGACTTATCACGGAGCCTCGGCAGGCGGAGGAGATCCTGAGCTCCGGCAAGGCCGATCTCGTCGCCATCGGCCGCGGCATGCTCTACAATCCGCGCTGGCCGTGGCACGCGGCGGTCGAGCTCGGCGAGGAATTTTTCTATCCGAAGCAGTATGAGCGCTCGCACCCGAGCATGCGCAGCGGCGACTTCCTGAAGCCTGCGCGATAACGCCGCTCGGTTTCCCACCAAGCCAGGAGCCGTCGTCCCGCAAGGAGTTGCAAGGTGAGCGATACAGCCTACACGGACATTCTCTACGACGAGAAGGACGGGGTCGCGACGATCACCGTCAATCGCGCCGAGCGCATGAACGCCTACCGCATGGCGACCTACGGCGAGGTGACGGACGCGCTTTATCGCGCCGGCTGGAACAAGGCGATCGGCGCGATCGTGCTGACCGGTGCCGGAACGCGCGCGTTCGGGACCGGGGGCGATGCGGCGGACAAGAAGTCGGAGCGCGCCGGACGCGGCATCATCGGGGTGCCCGTCGAGGAACTGCACACCGCCATCCGCGACGTGCCGAAGCCGGTGATAGCCAAGGTGCGCGGCTACGCGATCGGCGGCGGCAACGTGATCGCGACCATGTGCGACCTCACCATCGCGGCGGAGAGCGCCGTGTTCGGCCAGGTCGGACCGAAGGTCGGCTCCGTCGATCCCGGTTTCGGAACGGCATATCTAGCGCGGGTCTTCGGCGAGAAGAAGGCGCGCGAGTTCTGGTACCTGTGCCGCCGCTACACCGCTGCCGAAGCGGCCGCCATGGGTCTCGTCAACAAGGTCGTCCCTGATGACGAACTCGACGCGGAGGTGGAGCGCTGGTGCGCGGAGATCGTCGAGCGCAGTCCGACGGCGATCGCGATCGCGAAGCGCTCCTTCAACGCCGATACGGAGAACATCCGTGGCATCGCCAGCATGGGCTTTCAGGCGCTGGCGCTTTATTACGGCACGGCGGAATCGAAAGAAGGCGGCAATGCCTTCCGTGAGAAGCGCAAGCCGCGCTTTCGCGAGAAGATGATCTCCGGCTGAGCCTGATCGGGCTGAGCCGATGACGAAAGCCGCGCGACACGCCCACCGCTCCCGCCGGACCCTTTCCACGCCCGTTGGATTCTAACGAAATGGATTTCGAGCTCACCAGCGAGCAGCGGATGATCCAGGAGTCGGTCCGCCGCATGGTCGACCGGGAGATTCAGCCGATCCTCCGCGCGCACGACGCGGACACGCCGCTGCCCAAGGACGCGATGCGGCAAATCCTGCAACTGTGCGCCAACCAGGGGCTCACCGCCGCGCGGGTTCCGGAGTCCGAAGGCGGCGCCGGGTTGCCGACGCTCGTCTACGGACTGATGATGGAGCAGCTGCCGCCGGTGGTGACGCTGGCCGTGCTGGGCCAGGAGGTCACGGTCACGCGCATCCATTTCGAGAGCACGGGCGAACAGCGCGAGCGCCTGCTTCCCGATCTGATGGCCGCGCGCAAGATCACTTGTACCGGGACGACGGAGCCGGACGTCGGGTCCGACCCGCGCAGCGTGAAGACGCGCGCAGAGGAGGACGGCGACGACTACGTCATCAACGGCCGCAAGATGTGGATCACCAATGCGAGCATCTGCGACCTCATCAATGTGACGACGTCGGTCGGGAAAGACGAAGCCGGGCTCAGCCGGATGATGCGCATCGTGGTCGATCGCGAGCAGTCACCGTACGACGCGCGCGAAATCCCGACGCTTGGCCTGCGGCAGGGCCATCTCGGCGA
>DASWSO010000750.1:0-1643 GCA_036402635.1 Xanthobacteraceae bacterium | reverse complement strand
CCATGGCGCCCATGTGATCATCGGCACCATCTTCCTGACGGTCTGCCTGATCCGCGCCTATGCGGGCCACTTCACGCCGAAGCAGCATCTCGGCTTCGAGTTCGCCGCCTGGTACTGGCATTTCGTCGACGTGGTCTGGCTGTTTCTGTTCGCCTGCATCTACGTCTGGGGCCACGGCGGCAGCACCGCCGCCGGGGTCGCGGGCGGCGGCCATTAGAGCGTGACCGCCTGACGGCGGCACTGACGACGACAAGGGCGGCACGCCGGCGCGTGCCGCCCTTTTTCTTGCGCGCCGCGACAACTTCCCCGGAGCCTTGACCTGCGATACGCGCCGCGCCGATCATCGGCCGCGTCGGCACGCGACCAAAACGGCGCACAAGCGCCAATCAGAACGCGCCGCGGGGAGGAATGGAAATGCAGTCGCTGAAGGCACTTGGCCGGCTCGCAGCCGCGCTCGGCATGGTCGCGGCCGCCGCGCTGCCGGCGAGCGCGCAGCCGCGCGACATCAACTTCATCGTCGTCAACAACCTGTTCAGCAGCGTCGCCTACGTGGCGGCCGAGAACGGCTACTGGGAAAAACAGGGGCTCAACGTCAACGTCCGGCTGACCAGCAGCGGCCGCGCCGTGACGCAGGCCGTGCAGGCCGGCGACGCGCAGCTCGGCCATGCCGCCTTCAGCACCACCATCGCGTCGGCGCGCGCGAGCGGCAACCTGCTCAAGGGCGTGATGCCCTACTACAACGCCGCCGACTACATCGCCAAAGCCGGCGGACGCGCCATCATCGGGCGCAAGGATCGCGGCATCGACGCCGCCGACCCGAAGTCGATGGAAGGCAAGAAGATCGCGCACCTCACCGGCAGCACCAACGAGGTCTACCTGCGCGAGTGGTTCCGCAAGCACAAGCTCGACATCTCCAAGTCGCAGCTGGTGAGCGTGCCGGTCGAGAACATGCCGATCACGCTGGCGCAGGGGCTGGTCGACGCCGCCGCGCCGTGGGAGCCCTACACCGCGCAGGCGCTGCGCGAGCTCGGTCCCAACGGCGTCGCGGTCAGCCGCGGCGAAGCCGGGCTGGTCGCCGATTTCATCGGCGCGGTCGCGCACGAGGACTGGATCAAGAAGAACTACGACCTGTTGGAGAAGTTCTCGGCCGGCATCGCCGAGGCGGCGCAGTTCATCCGCAACAATCCGCGCGGCGCCGCCGAGATCGCCACCCGCTTCCTCGACGGCCTCAACGTCGACGACGCCACCGAGGGGCTGAAGTACCTGTCGTGGGACACGCGGCTGTCGGTCTGCAACAGCCACGGCCTGGTCGCCACCGGCAACGAGATGATCAGGACCGGGCTGATCAAGAAGGCGACGCCGTTCGAGGCGACCGACTTCTACGACGACACCGTGCTCAAGCGGGTGCTGGAGAAATACCCGCAGTTCTTCGCCGACCTGCCGCCGCTGCCGAAGACGCTGGACGAGTGCAAGGGCAAGCTCGGCTGAGTGCGATCGTGCGCGCTTGCACTTTTTCCCCTCACCCCGAGGAGCATCGGGCGGGGGCCTGCATCGTTCGAGATGCGCCCCTGCGGGCGCTCCGCAGGATGAGCGCGAAGGGCATGCAGCAGTGAGCGACCGGGGAGCGGACACCGACGCCAAGA
>DASWSO010000749.1:0-2192 GCA_036402635.1 Xanthobacteraceae bacterium | reverse complement strand
GCGCCGGGCGGCACCAGGCCGGTGGCGTCGTATTCCTCCACGATCAGCGGACCGGTCCGTGCCTTGGCGAGATCGGAGCGGCGCAGCACCGGCGTCTCGATCCAGCCGTGCGGGCCGAAATAGGCGCGTCGCGGCGCCGATGCGTCCGGCTCGGCGCGGCTTGGGGTGACGCGCTGCGGCACGCCGCCATCGGCGCGCAGGCCGGAGCCCACCAGCTGGATCGCCACCAGCTCGACCGGCTCCTCGGGGCCGGCGCGGTGGCCGTAGGTGCGCTCGTGCTCCTGCCCGAATGCCTCCTCCAGATACGCCACCATGTCGTCGTCGAGCGCGCCCTCCGGCACCGGCACGGTGAGCTCGTAGGTCTGCCCCTTGTAGTGCAGCGCCGCCGAGCGCTTCAGCCGCGCGCTCGCGTCGAAGAATCCTTCCGCCGCGAGCTGTGCGCGCGCCTGTTCGGCGAGCGCGTTCCACGCGGTCTCGATCGCCGCGAGATTGGCGCCGCGCAACAGCTGCCGGAAGGTGCGCGCGTAATGGTGCTCGACGTCGGCGTAAAGCAGGCCGAACGAGGAAAACAGCCCGGCCGACGGCGGCACCACGATGCGCCTGATGCCGAGCGCCGCCGCCATCCCGGCCGCGAACAGCGGGCCGTTGCCGCCGAAGGCGAACAGCGCGAACTCGCGCGGATCGCGGCCGCGCTCGGTCGACACCGCCTTGATGGCGCGGATCATGTTGGAGGCGGCGATCTGGTGCGCGCCGTAGGCGGCCTGCTCGACTGCGAGCCCGAGCGGCTTGGCGATTGTCTCGGCGAACGCGTCGCGCGCCTTGGCGGCGTTGAGCTTGAGCGCACCGCCGACCAGGTGCTGCGGGTTGATGTAGCCAAGCACGACATTGGCGTCGGTGACGGTCGGGATTTCGCCGCCGGCGTCGTAACAGACCGGCCCCGGCGCGGCGCCGGCGCTTTCCGGGCCGATCTGCAGCGCGCCGCCGGCGTCGATCCAGACATGCGAGCCGCCGCCGGCGCCGATCTCGGCCAGATCGATCGCCGGCACCTTCAGCGTATAGCCGGCGCCGGTGAGGAGCCGCGAGCCCACCATGATGCCGGCGCCGACCGCGTATTCGTGCGCGCGCGCGACTTCGCCGTCCTCCACCATCGAGGCTTTGGCGGTGGTGCCGCCCATGTCGAAAGTGATGATCTTGGGCAAACCCTTGGCGCGTGCCAACGCTTGCGCGCCGACCACGCCGCCGGCCGGCCCGGATTCGATGATGTTCATCGGCCGTTCCGCCGCCGCCGCGTCGGTGGTCAGCCCGCCGTTCGACTGCATCAGCAGAAGCCGCGCCGGAATGCCGGCGGCGTCGAGCCCGGCGCGCAGCGCGCGCAGATAGGTCGCGACGATCGGCGTCACATAGGCGTTGATCACGGTGGTGGAGGTACGCTCGTATTCCTTGATCTCGGGCAGCACCTCGTAGGAGATGCAGAGCGGCAGGCCGGGCGCCTTGCGGGCGACGATCTGCTTCAGCATCAATTCGTGCGCCGGATTGGCGAACGAATTGATCAGGCAGACCGCGATCGCCTCGACACCCTCCGCCAGCAGCGCATCGACCGCGCGCTCCGCGTCGGCATGGTCGAGCGGCCGCTCCACCTCGCCTCTGTGATCGACGCGCTCGTCCACCACCTGGCGGAGGTAGCGCTCGACCAGCGGCGGCGGCTTGGTCCAGCCGATGTCGTAGAGCCGCGGCATGCGCAGCGTGCGGATTTCCAGGATATCGCGGAAGCCCTTGGTGGTGATCAGGCCGACGCGGGCGCCCTTGTGCTCCAGGATGGCGTTCGACGCGACGGTGGTGCCGTGGCGGAGCTCCTCGATCGCGCCGCTCGACAACCCGGTCTCGCGAAAGACTTCCGCCAGCCCGTCGACGATCGCCTGCGCGTAATTCTCGACGCTCGACGAGACTTTCTTGGTGTGGAGGGCGCCGTCGGCGCCGAGCAGCACGATGTCGGTGAAGGTGCCGCCGATGTCGACGCCGACGCGATAGGTGATTTCGGTCATTGAGCTCCCGGCACAGTGTTGCTTGTAATTCCTCCCCCGCATAGCGGGGGAGGGGGACCGCCGAAGGCGGTAGAGGGGGCAGCCGCTTGCCGAATCGCAAGCAGCACACCCTCCAACCTTTTCTCATCAAGGATATCGCCGGCCGGAAAG
>DASWSO010000748.1:0-1968 GCA_036402635.1 Xanthobacteraceae bacterium | reverse complement strand
TGGAAGTAGTTCGCCGGCGTGGTGCAGTTCGCCACCTGCATGTTGTCCTCGGCGCACATCTGCAGGAAGCGCTCGAGCCGCGCCGAGGAATGCTCCGGCCCCTGGCCTTCGTAGCCGTGCGGCAGCAGGCAGACGAAGCCGGACAGCCGCAGCCACTTGCGCTCGCCCGATGACACGAACTGGTCGAACACCACCTGCGCGCCGTTGGCGAAGTCGCCGAACTGCGCCTCCCACAGCGTCAGCGCGTCGGGCTCGGCCAGCGAGTAGCCGTATTCGAACGCCACCACCGCCTCTTCCGACAGCATCGAGTTGATCACCTCGAAGCGCGCCTGCTCGTCGGCGATGTGGTTGAGCGGCGTGTAGCGGTTCTCGTTCTCCTGGTCGATCAGCACCGCATGGCGCTGCGAGAAGGTGCCGCGCTCGGAATCCTGACCGGAGAGGCGCACCTTGTGGCCGTCGGTCAGCAGCGTCGCGAGCGCGAGCGCCTCGGCGGTCGACCAGTCGATGCCGGTGCCGCTCTCGATCGCCTTCCTGCGGTTCTCGAGGAAGCGCTGGATGGTGCGGTGGACGTGGAAACCTTCCGGCACCGCCGTGAGCTTGGTCCCGATCTCGCGCAGCGTGCCGAGCTCGACGCCGGTGATGCCGCGGCGCGGATCGTCGGCGTCGTTGGCTCCCTTGAAGCCGGACCAGCGGCCGTCGAGCCAGTCGGCCTTGTTGGGCTTGTAGCCCTGCACGGCCTCCAGCTCGGCTTCCAGCTTGGTGCGCCACTCCGCCTGCATCTGCTCGACTTCGGCGAGCGTCACGACGCCCTGCTCGGCCAGCCGCTTGCCGTAGGTTTCGACCACCGGCGGATGCTGGCGGATTTTCTTGTACATCAAGGGCTGCGTGAACGCCGGCTCGTCGCCCTCGTTGTGGCCGTAGCGGCGGTAGCAGAACATGTCGATGACCACCGGCTTCTGGAACTTCTGCCGGAACTCGGTCGCGATCTTGGCCGCGAACGTCACCGCTTCGGGATCGTCGCCGTTGGCGTGGAAGATCGGCGCCTCGATCATCTTGGCGGTGTCGGACGGATACGGCGAGGAGCGGCTGTAAAGCGGATAGGTGGTGAAGCCGATCTGGTTGTTGACGATGAAATGCACCGAGCCGCCGGTGCGGTGCCCCTTCAGGCCGGAGAGGCCGAAGCACTCCGCCACCACGCCCTGGCCGGCGAACGCCGCGTCGCCGTGGATCAACAGCGGCATCACCATGGTGCGGTCGTCGGGGGTCGCGTTGTGCTGGTCCTGCTTCGCCCGCACCTTGCCGAGCACCACCGGATCGACGATCTCGAGATGCGACGGGTTGGCGGTGAGCGACAGGTGCACCTGGTTGCCGTCGAACTCGCGGTCCGAGGAAGCGCCGAGGTGGTACTTCACGTCGCCGGAGCCCTCGACGTCGTCGGGGCTCGCCGAGCCGCCCTTGAACTCGTGGAAGATGGCGCGGTGCGGCTTGCCCATCATCTGCGCCAGCACGTTGAGCCGGCCGCGATGCGGCATCCCGATCACGATCTCCTTCACGCCGAGCGCGCCGCCGCGCTTGATGATCTGCTCAAGCGCCGGGATCATCGATTCCGAGCCGTCGAGGCCGAACCGCTTGGTGCCGGTGAACTTGACGTCGCAGAACTTCTCGAAGCCCTCCGCCTCGATCAGCTTCTTGAGGATGGCGCGCTTGCCTTCCGGCGTGAACGCGATCTCCTTGTCGGGCCCTTCGATGCGCTCCTGGATCCAGGCCTTCTGCGCCGGGTCGGAGATGTGCATGAACTCGACGCCGAGGGTCTGGCAGTAGGTCCGTTGCAGGATGCCGAGGATTTCGCGCAGCGTGCCGAATTCGAGCCCGAGCACGCGGTCGAGGAAGATCTTGCGGTCGAAGTCGGCGTCCTGGAACCCGTAGGAGCGCGGATCGAGCTCGTCCTGCGGCTCGCGCACGGCGAGG
>DASWSO010000747.1:0-4808 GCA_036402635.1 Xanthobacteraceae bacterium | reverse complement strand
ACGCGTCATCGCGCCCCGAGTTAACCTAGCACGACAAAACGAAAAGGGCGCCGCGCACGAAGCGCGACGCCCTTTCGGATCGACCGAAGCAGGCTGGCGGTAACGCCTTACTTGATGGTGGCGTCGACCGAGAGCTTGGCGATGAACGCCTCGCCGCACCAGCGCGACTGGCTGAGCGGTCCACCGCCGCCCGGCACGCCGCGCAGGTCGCCGGTGAGGACGAAGCACTGGCCTCGGCTCAGGTCGGTGTCGTGATAGCGCAGGTCGAGGGTGAAGATCTTGTAGGTGAGCGCCGCGCCGATATTCCAATAGGTGTAGTCCGGCAGCTCGACATTGCCGAAGAAGGCGTCGGTGCGGCCGAGAATGTAGTGCGCGACTTCGCCCGAGAGGTACGCGCCGAAGTCGGTCGGGAACCACGCGCTCGGCAGTGTCACTTTGGCGGTGCCGCCGAAATAGGTCCCGTCCGCGCCAGTATTAAGCCAGTTCGGGGAGTAATAGGCATAGCCGCCGAAGGTCAGCCAGGTGTTCGCCGTCCAGGTCAGCTTGCCGTACACTTCCCAGAAGTCGGTGTCTGCCTTGGTGAACGGGATCGCGCCAGGGATCAGCGGGTTGCCGACGCCGCCGGTGGCCGGGTCGAGGAAGACCTGGGTTTCGCGCGGGTAGTAGTAGTAGATGGCACCGACGTCGAGCTGGACCGGCCCGAGCGTTCCGCGGATGCCGCCGTAGAGGTCGAACTCGCCGATCGGCGCGGTCGGCAGCTTCACGGTCCAGGGCTGGATACCGCCGTAGATCTGCAGCTTGTCAGGAATGATGTTGGCGCGGCCCTCGATGTAGAATGTGCCCGCGATGCCGCGGTCAGACTGCGAGATACCGCGGAAGTTATAGTCGCTCATCACGGCGCCGCCGTAGGCGATCTCCCACCACGGCTCCGGCGGCTTCGGCTTCGGCGCCGCCTTTAACGCCATGTCGGCCGCATAGGCCGACGAGGAAGTGGCCAGCGCCACCGCAGCCGCTAAGAGTACCTTTCGCATGACCAGCCCCTTTCTCGTTTCACCGTCCGACGAGCCGTCCTCACTCGGGAGGCAAATCAGATGCGGTCATTCCACTCCCGAGGGCTTTTTGGGCAAGGCGAAAAGAGCGGCAAGCTGCCTGCAACTTAAGCTTTTGCGGCGTCTAAATACCTTTTTGGGGTCTTGTCGGCTGGATTGCGATTCCAGTGTTTCATTATGGCCACAGCGATGCTGGATGGATACAGCCTGCCTCAAGGCCGGTGTCAGGCGCGCTCCAGCGCCCCGGTGAGGTCGCCGAGCAGGTCGTCCGGATGCTCCAACCCGATCGACAGGCGGACCAGTCCTTCGCCCACCCCCATCTCGGCGCGCTCCTCCGGCGTAAAGCGCTGATGCGTGGTGGTGGCCGGGTGGGTGATCAGGCTCTTGGCGTCGCCAAGGTTGTTGGAGATCTTGATCAGCCGCAGCGCGTTCTGCATCCGGAACGCCCCCTCGCGACCGCCCTTGACCTCCAGCGCCAGCAAAGTGGAGCCGCCGCTCATCTGCTTGGCGATGATGTCGGCCTGCGGATGGTCACTGCGGCCGGGATAGATCAGCCGGGCGAGCTTCGGGTGCCCGGCAATCGCATCGGCGACACGGGCCGCGCTGCGGGTCTGTCGCTCGATCCGGATGGCGAGCGTTTCCAAGCCCTTGAGCAGCACCCAGGCATTGAACGGGGAGAGCGCCGGCCCGGTCTGCCGCAGCAGCGTATGGATGTTGTCCTGGATGAATTTTTCCGAGCCCAGAACGACGCCTCCGAGGCAGCGGCCCTGCCCGTCGATGTGTTTGGTGGCGGAATAGACGACGCAATCGGCGCCGAGCCCGAACGGCTGCTGAAACAGCGGCGTGGCGAACACGTTATCGACCACCAGGGTGGCGCCCGCCTCATGCGCGATCGCGGCCACTGCGGCAATGTCGATCACCTCCAAGGTCGGATTGGCCGGGCTTTCCAGGAAGAACACTTTGGTGTTCGGCCGCACCGCCTTGCGCCAAGCATCAAGGTCGGGCCCGTGCACCATCGTCGATTCGACCCCGAAGCGCGGCAGGAACTCCTGCACCACGTAGCGGCAGGAGCCGAATAGCGCCCGCGCCGAGACGACGTGGTCGCCGGCGCGCAACTGCCCCATCAGCGCGGCGGTGACGGCAGCCATACCGGTGGCGGTGGCGCGTGCCGCTTCGGCGCCTTCGAAGGCCGCGATCCGGCGCTCGAACATCGATACAGTGGGATTGGAGAAGCGGGCATAGAGGAAGCCGCCTTCCTGGCCGGCGAACCGGGCCGCGCATTCCTCCGCGCTGGCATAAATATGGCCTTGCGTGAGGAAGAGCGCCTCCGAGGTCTCGCCGAACTGCGAGCGGAGCGTGCCCTCGTGCACGAGCCGGGTCTCGGGGTGAAACTGCGATGGAGCCGAAGTCATGCCATTTCTCGCGTCTGGAGCCGGGCCGTTGTACTATCGTTCTTCAAAACGAACAATTCCGTTCTTTATACGGGACGGAATGATTTGGCTGCTCCCATCCGGACATAACGCCCTACGCCGCGGATCGCCTTGACATGGCCCCGAGCGCTCGCACCCGCCGCAAGAAGATCAACCTGGCGCTGCAAGGCGGCGGCGCCCACGGCGCCTTCACCTGGGGCGTGCTGCACCACCTGCTGGCTGACGGACGACTGGAGGTGGAGGGCGTCTCCGGCGCTTCCGCCGGCGCCGTCAATGCCGTGTTGCTCGCCGACGGCATGGAGCGAGGTGGAGTCGCAGGCGCGCAAACCCGCCTGGCGGATTTCTGGCGTGCCGTCAGCCGCGACGGCAGCCTGCCGGACGGGCAGCGCGAGGTGGTCGATCGGCTTTTTTGGTTCCTGCCGATGGCGGCTTCGCCGGTGCAGGCGTGGTTCGACCTGCTGTCGCACTACTTTTCGCCCTACGACCTCAACCCGCTGGCGCTCAATCCGCTGCGCGACCTGATCGGCGACTTCGTCGACTTCAACCGTCTGCGCGCCGGCGCCAGCCCGCAGCTGTTCATCTCGGCGACCAATGTGCAGACCGGGCGCGTGCGCATCTTCCCGCGCGACAAGGTCACCGCCGATGTGATCGCCGCCTCCGCCTGTTTGCCGGTGCTGTTCCAGGCGGTGGAGATCGACCAGGTGCCGTACTGGGACGGCGGCTACATGGGCAATCCGGTGCTGTTTCCGCTGTTTCGCCGCACCGAGACCGAAGACCTGCTGATCGTCCAGATCAATCCGCTGCAGCGCTCGAAGGTGCCGCAATCGTCGCCGGAGATCATGGCGCGCATCAACGAGATCTCGTTTAATTCCTCACTGATCGCGGAATTGCGCGCGATCGAATTCGTCGGGCGGCTGATCGATGGCGGGACGTTGCCGCGCGGCATGGCGGAAGGGCAATACCGCCGCATCAACGTGCACCGCATCGTGCTGGACGGGCTCGACGGGGACGGTGGCCCCGGCAGCCGCCTCAACAACGACTACGACTTCTTCCTTGAGCTGAAGGCGCTGGGCGAGCGGGCGGCGAAGACGTTCCTGGCCAAGAACTTCCGCCACATCGGTAAGCGCAGCACCGTCAATCTCGCCGCCGAGATCAAGGCCGAGTGGGCCTAAAGACCCCGAGCGGCGGCCTCGGGCCGCGTTCACTCCGCCGCGATCGGCTGCGGCACCGGTGGAGTCCAGCGCAGCACCGGCGAGCGCGCCGCGCGCGTCTCGTCGAGCCGCCGCCGCGGCGCGTGGTAGGGCGCTCCGGTGAAGCGCGCCGTGTCGCCGCGTTTCGCAGCCATCGCCAAGTCGCGCAGCGTCGCGATGAAAAGGTCGAGCGACGCCTTGCTCTCCGACTCGGTCGGCTCGATCAGCATGGCGCCGTGCACCACCAGCGGGAAATAGATCGTCATCGGGTGGAAGCCCTCGTCGATCATCGCCTTGGCGAAGTCGAGCGTGGTGATGCCAGTGCCTTCGAGCCAGCGGTCGTCGAACAGCACCTCATGCATGCAGGGCCGCTCGCTGAACGGCAGCGACATCAGGTCCGAGAGGCTGGCGCGCACGTAATTGGCGTTGAGCACCGCGTCTTCCGACGCCTGCCGCATGCCGTCGGCGCCGTGCGACAGCATGTAGGTGAGGGCGCGCACGAACATGCCCATTTGCCCGTGGAATGCGCACATGCGACCGAGCGGCTGCCGGCCGCCGTTGGCTGCATGCTCGACCAGCCGCATCGCGTCGCCTTCCTGCACCACGAATGGCACCGGCGCGAACGGCGCCAGCGCGGCCGACAGCGTCACCGGTCCGGCGCCGGGGCCGCCGCCGCCATGCGGGGTCGAGAAGGTCTTGTGCAGGTTGATGTGCATGGCGTCGACGCCGAGGTCGCCCGGCCGCACCTTGCCGACGATGGCGTTGAAGTTGGCGCCGTCGGCATAGAAGTACGCACCCACCGCGTGCACTGCCTCGGCGATTGCCACCACGTCGCGCTCGAACAGCCCGCAGGTGTTTGGGTTGGTCAGCATGATCGCGGCGACATCGGTGGAGAGATGCTTTTTGATCTCGTCCAGGTCCACAGTGCCGTCGGCGCGCGCTGGCACCGTCTCGACCCGGTAGCCGAGCAGCGCGGCGGTGGCCGGATTGGTGCCGTGCGCCGATTCCGGCACCACCACGACGTGGCGTTTTTCGCCGCGCGCGGCGAGCGCCGCCTTGATCGCCATCATGCCGCAGAGCTCGCCGTGCGCACCGGCTTTCGGCGGCATCGCCACCGCCGGCATGCCGGTGAGCTCGCA
>DASWSO010000746.1:0-3025 GCA_036402635.1 Xanthobacteraceae bacterium | reverse complement strand
CGGCGGACGCGCGGCCGCGACGCCGGCCGAGGCCGCCAAGGGCCAGGACTTCGTGATGATGTGCGTCGGCAACGACAACGACGTGCGCAACGTCGCGCTCGGTCCCGACGGCGCCTTCGGCGCGATGCAAAAAGGCGCGGTGTTCGTCGACCACACCACCGCGTCGGCGGAGGTCGCGCGCGAGCTTTATGCCGCAGCCAAGAAGGGCGGCTTCGACTTCATCGACGCGCCGGTGTCGGGCGGCCAGGCCGGCGCCGAGAACGGCGTCCTCACGGTCATGTGCGGCGGCGACACGGAGCCGTTCGGGCGCGCCGAGAAGGTGATCGCGGCCTACGCCCGCATGTGCCGGCTGCTCGGCCCGGCGGGCTCCGGGCAGCTCGCCAAGATGGTCAACCAGATCTGCATCGCCGGGCTGGTGCAGGGGCTCTCGGAAGGCATCCATTTCGCCAAGCGCGCCGGACTCGAGATCGAGCCGCTGATCGAGACGATCTCCAAGGGCGCGGCGCAGTCCTGGCAGATGGAGAACCGCTACAAGACCATGGCGGCCGGAAAATTCGACTTCGGCTTCGCGGTCGACTGGATGCGCAAGGACCTCTCGATCTGCCTCGCCGAGGCGCGCCGCAATGGCGCCAACCTGCCGGTCAGCGCGCTGGTCGATCAGTTCTATTCCGAAGTGCAGAAGATGGGCGGCGGGCGCTGGGACACCTCGGCCCTGATCGCGCGGCTGGAGCGATAAGCCTAACAGCGCGTAATCCCCAACCCGTCACCCCTGGTGTGCGACCGCGGCGGCAAGCCGCGGGAGCCTCGAAGGACGATGGCGGAGCGGCGATACGACCGTGCGCTACTCCGGACGACGCTGCACAAAGGCGCTGCCGATGAACGAGTAGGCGAGCTCGCCGTGCTGGTTGGTGCCGGTATTGAGCGAGAACATCAGCCCCCAGCCGGGCCGGCTCTCCGAGATGCGGGTCTCGAGCGGCTGCGTCGCATAGGTGATGGTGTCGCCGGCATAGACCGGCTTGATCCATTTGAGGTCGCGGAAACCAGGCGACGGTCCCCAGGTCGCGACCGGCTCGCCGCGCTCGTGCATCGCCGCGACGATGCGGTTGCGGTTCTCCACGAGCATGCGCATGCAGACTGCCGCCGTATGCCAGCCGGACGCGACCAGCCGGCCGAAATGGGAGCGCGCCGCCGCCGCCTCGTCGAGGTGGAACGGCTGCGGGTCGTAGCGCGAGGCGAACAACTTGATCTCCTCGGCCGTGAACGTGTGGCGGCCGATCTCGGTCTTCTCGCCGATGCGGATGTCTTCCAGAAAACGCATGGCGTTACCGCTGCTCGGCGAGGCTGGGCGCGACCGGATCTCGGCGGCCAATCATCATCGTGGTGGTGAGCGTCATGACGGTCTCGCCGTGCTGGTTCAGGAGGGAGTAGGCGAACTTCACGAAGCCCATTTCGGGGCGGCTCTTCGAGGTGCGCTTCTCCAACGTATGGCGGCGCAGCGTCAGCGCATCGCCGGGGCGGACCGGCCGCAGCCAGCGCACCTCTTCGACGCCCGGGCCGCCCCAGGACGCGGCGTCGGCGACGAACCAGTCGCACATCATCCGCATGATGAAGGCGCAGGAATGCCAGCCGGAGGCCGCGAGCCCGCCCAGCATGGTGCCGCGCGCCGCGTCCTCATCGAGGTGCATCGGCTGCGGGTCGAACTCGGCCGCGAACGCGATGATCTCCTCACGGGTCATCGTACGCGGCCCGTAGTCCGCGACCTCGTCGGGGGTGAAGTCTTCGAAGAAGTATTTCGGCATGAAATCCCGGTCCAAACCGCTGTCGGGCATTGCGTAGTGCGGGGCTGCTGCCGCGGTCAACCGCGGGATCAGGTGGCGAAGCGGAAGTGCATGACGTCGCCGTCGGCGACGACGTAGTCCTTCCCCTCTAGCCGCAGCCTGCCGGCGTCGCGCGCGCCGGCCTCGCCACCCAGCGTCACGTAATCGTCGTAGGCGATGGTCTCGGCGCGAATGAAGCCGCGCTCGAAGTCGGTATGGATCACGCCGGCCGCCTGCGGTGCACGGGTGCCGCGCGCGATCGTCCAGGCCTTCGATTCCTTCGGGCCGGCGGTGAAGAACGTGACCAGGTCGAGCAGGCCATAGCCGACGCGGATCAGCCGGTTGAGGCCGGGCTCCTGCAGCCCGACGGTCTCGAGGAACTCGGCACGCTCGTCCGCCGGCAGCACCGCGATCTCGGATTCGATCTTGGCGGAGATCACCACCGCGGCGGCGCCCTCGGCGCGCGCACGCTCCTCCACCTGCCGCGAATACGCGTTGCCAGTCGCGGCAGCCGCCTCTTCCACATTGCAGACGTAGAGCACCGGCTTGGCCGAAAGCAGCGTCAACAGCCGGAAGGCGCGTTCCTCGTCCGGCTTGCGCTCCAGCAGCCGCGCCGGCTTGCCTTCGCGCAGCAGCACCAGCGCGCGCTGCACGAGGTCGAGCGTCTCGCGCGCCTCCTTGTCGTTACCGCGGATGCGCTTCTCCAGCGGATCGATGCGCTTCTCGAGACTATCGAGGTCGGCCAGCATCAGCTCGGTCTCGATGGTCTCGATGTCGGCGATCGGGTCGACCTTGCCTTCCACGTGCGTGACATCGCCGTCCACGAAGCAGCGGACGACGTGAGCGATCGCGTCTACTTCTCTGATATTGGCCAGGAACTGGTTTCCGAGCCCCTCCCCTTTGGAGGCTCCGCGGACGAGCCCCGCGATGTCCACGAAGGTGAGCCGCGTCGGCACGATCTCGGCCGATTTGGCAAGCACCGCCAGCTTGTCCAGCCGCGGATCAGGGACCGCGACCTCGCCCACATTGGGCTCGATCGTGCAGAACGGGTAGTTCGCGGCTTGCGCTGCAGCCGTTTCGGTCAAGGCGTTGAAGAGCGTGGACTTTCCCACATTCGGAAGGCCCACGATGCCGGCTTTGAAGCCCATGTTGTTATTCGCTCGGATTAAGCAGGTTTTGGAGGTCGAGGTTGAACGGACTGAGGATGC
>DASWSO010000745.1:0-1668 GCA_036402635.1 Xanthobacteraceae bacterium | reverse complement strand
ACGTAATGCGTATAGCGGCTCTGGCCGCCGGCGGTGTCGGCGGATATTTCGGTGCGCGGCTCGCCGCCGCCGGCCATGACGTCACCTTCATCGCGCGCGGCGCCCACCGCGCCGCCATCGAGAAGGACGGATTGCGGGTGGAGAGCCCGCTCGGCGACTTCACCGTCAAGCCGGCGCAGGTGAGCGACGACCCCGCCAAGGTGGGGCCGGTCGACATCGTGCTGTTCGCCGTCAAGCTGTGGGACACCGAGAAGGCGGGTGAAGCGGCGCGGCCGCTGGTCGGGCCCAATACCCGCGTGATCACGCTGCAGAACGGCGTCGACAGCGTCGAGCGGCTCACCCCAGTGGTGGGCGTCGACCATGTGGTCGGCGGTGTCGCCTATATCGCAACCGTGATTGCGGAGCCTGGATTGATCCAGCACACGAGCCGCTTCGCCATCATCCGCTGCGGCTTCCCGGACCGCCGCAGCGACCCGGTGCTGGCCGCGTTCGCCGATTCCGCGCAGAAGGCAGGCATCGACATCGCGGTGGCCGAGGACATCGAGGTCGAGCGCTGGAAGAAGTTCGTCTTCCTCTCCAGCATGGCGGCGGTGAACGGCGCCACCCGCCAGGCGATCGGCCCGATCCTCGCCGACCCCGACACCCGCGGGCTGTTGCAGAACCTGTTGCGCGAGGTGGTGGCGGTGGCGATGGCGAAGGGCGTGAAGCTCACCGCCGATTTCGCTGACGACCGGCTGCGCTTCGCGGAGACGGTGCCGCCCGGCATGAAGGCCTCGATGCTGCACGACCTCGAGCGCGGCAACCGGCTGGAGCTCGACTGGCTGTGCGGCAAGACGGTCGCGCTCGGCCGCGAGCTCGGCGTGCCGACGCCGGCGAGCGAGACGGTCTACGCCGCGCTTAAGCCGTGGCGCATGGGCGCGGCCGGGTAGGGCGCGAAGCCGGCGCGCGCGCCCTCTACGGCCGCGGCTACCCGTCCACCTCGGACACCAGCAGCGTGACCCCGCCGGAGGCGAAATTGCGGATGTCGGCGACGGCCGCCTTCGCCTCCGGCGCGGCGGTCGAGCGCTGCATGTGCGCGGCATCGTCGAAGTAAAGCTCCGCCGTGCGGTAGAACGCCGGCTTGCTGCCGTCGGGCGCGCCGGTCACCTTCGCGGTCTCGATCCGCCGCACATCCATCTTGCCCGCCAGCGGCATATGGGTGGCGGCGTAGTAGCTCTCGAACGCGGCCGGATCGGTCGGGTGGTGATAGAGGACCGTAAGCTTGACCATGGCGGCTCCTTCGCGGGTGTCGGCTCAAGGCTAGCCGCGTCCCGGCCGTTCAGCAAACCGCGCCCGCGGCCCGCGCGAAACCGCGCCGCAGCTGGCTTTTTCGCTGTTTCACGTGAAACAATTCCTAGCCGAACGGCCGCACCGACGCCGTGGAGAAGACGCCCGCAGGCGCCGGAACTGGCCCGGACCAACCGGAAGAACAGGCAGTAGCCGGGCCGGAACCGGCGTTGGTCGCGCGCGTCCGGCATTGTTCCGGGACGGCTTGGGTCCGAAATGCCGCCTTGGATGTCCGGATCGGCCCGCGCGCCCGTCGGCGCGGCGCTCGCCGGACGCAGGGGGCGACACATCGCAGCCTCTCTCGAGGGAGGCGTGAGCCTCGCGGCCGCGTTATCCGCCTTT
>DASWSO010000744.1:0-4511 GCA_036402635.1 Xanthobacteraceae bacterium | reverse complement strand
GCGATGATTTTCCAGAATCCGCGTGCGGCGCTCAATCCGATCCGGGGCGTCGGCGACCAGATTGCCGATGCCATCATGGCCCATAAGCGATTGACGCGAGATGAAGCGCGCGGCGCGGCGCTGGAGCTGCTGCGCGCTGTGCAAATTCGCGATCCCGAAAGGCGCATGGCCGCTTACCCGCACGAACTCTCCGGCGGCATGTGCCAGCGCGTGATGATTGCCATGGTGATTTCCTGCAACCCAGCCCTCTTGATCGCCGACGAGCCGACCAGCGGCCTTGACGTCACGACGCAAAAGATCGTGATGGATCTGTTGACCCGAATTGCGGCCGAGCGCGGCATGGCGACCATATTTATCACTCATGACCTTGGACTTGCGGCCCGCTACTGTCGCCGCGTTGTGGTAATGGAGCAGGGCCGCCTAGTCGAGGAGGCCGAGCCGAAGACTCTCTTCCGTGCTCCGCGGCACCCCTACACCAAGCGTCTTGTTGCGGCTTCACCTACGGCGAGTTCCCGTATCGCGGACCTGGTGACGGAAGAGGAGAGGGGGCGGTATGCAGCGACACAGGTTGCGCCCAGACCGCAGCCTGCGTCGGGTACGCCGCCGCTGCTTGAGGTGCAGAAACTCGCGAAGCGTTTCGATCAGGGTCCCGCGGCAGTAGCGGACTTTTCGATGATGATAAGCGCAGGTGAGAGCGTCGGTCTGGTCGGCGAATCCGGTTCCGGCAAGAGCACGACATCGCGCATGATCTGCCGGTTGATCGACCCGAGCGAGGGGGAGATCGTTTTCGAGGGACAATCAATCGGCCATATCCCGGCACGGGACTTTCACCGGTCACCGTTTCGCAAGGATATCCAGATCGTCTTTCAGGATCCGAACGACTGTCTCAACCCGCGCTTTACCGCTTTTGACTGCATCGCCCATCCACTGCTGCGGCTTGGCGGCATGCGCGCGGGTGACGCGCTGCGGCAGCGGGTGGAAGAGTGCGCGCAGCGCGTTGGACTAGCGGTCGAATTGCTGTCGCGCTTCCCGCATCAACTCTCGGGCGGCCAGAAGGCCCGTGTCGGCATCGCGCGCGCCATCGCCTGCCGGCCGCGGCTGTTGGTGCTCGATGAGCCGACGGCGGCGCTCGACGTCTCGGTTCAGGCGGTGGTGCTGCAACTGCTCGATCGGTTGCGGCGTGAGGATGACCTCGCCTTCCTCTTTGTCAGCCACGACCTTAACGTCGTTCGCATGATGTGCGATCGGACCATCGTGCTGCGAAACGGCCACATCGTCGAGCAGGGCGAAAGCCGGGCCATGTTCGACAATCCAAAAACCGCTTACACGCGCGAATTGGTCCAGGCCGTGCCGCATATCGAGACGGAGTTGTTTGCATCGGCGACCTGATATTTTTCGTCCACGATCTGGATACTGGACGAGAACGATTTGTAGCGTTTCTTCGTCGCCCTCGGGTTCTAAGGTCGGCGAGTGAACGGCTGCTCCTGGCGCAAAGCGGACGTTGAGGTGTAGATGTTAGATCTGACTACCTTCCTGAAACGTCCTCAAGACGTGGATGCCATGGCAGCTCGGGCAAACGCCTGTTGATTCCCGCGTCAGATTCGCGAGCTCTGCCGGTAGAACGGCTCGTGTTTCGCGGGATCGACATAGCCGGCGTAGAACTTCTTCACATGCGGCAGCAGCGCTTTGGAGAGATTGCGCCGTTCGACCTCATCATCGCTCAGCGCGTGCTGCAGTTCGTCATGCAGCGTCTTGAGCGCATTCTCGCGATCGACCCGGGTGAAGCGGCCATTGTCGTAGATCACTTCGCCGTTGCACATGACGGTGCGCACGCCGTCGGTCTTGGCGCGCTGAATCACCGCGTCGAGCATCGGCATCTCCTCATCGAGATACGGATAGGAAATCTGCTTCCAGTCGATTAGGGAGAGATCGGCGGCTTTGCCTTCCGCGATCGTCCCGATCTGTTCACGAAATCCGGTGGTCCTCGCGCCGCCGATGCTCGCCATCCGGAACACCTGCGCCATGGTGGGAACCTCGTCGCCGATGCCGGGCACACGATGGGTGCGCAGCACCAGCCGCATTTCCTGCAGCATGTCGCGGTCGTCGTTAATGCCGGCTTCGTCGAGACCGATCGCGGTGTTGATCCCCTTGGCCTCGAAGTGGTTGAGCGCTGCGATGCCGGAGCGAAGCCGGAAATTGGAGGAGCAGTTGTGACACACGCATGCGCCGGCCTCCGCCATGCGCGCGATGTCCTTTTCGCTGAGCCAGACGCCGTGGCCCAGCGTCATGTGCGGACCGAGCATATCGAAGCGATCGATGTATTCGACCGCGGTGCATCCGCCGCGCTGCCAGGCATATTCCTTCTGCATCGAGGTCTCGAGCAGGTGCATGTGCATCGGCACCTGGTATTTCTTCGAGGTCTGCGACAGCACGGTCAGCGCCTTGTCGGAGCACCAGTGCAGGTTCGCGGGCGCGAGCTGGATCTTCACCCGCGGCTTGTTGTTGTGGCGGGCGTGCATCGATTCGAACATGCCCATCGCGTCGTCGAGACCGAGCTTAAAACGCTCGAACCAGCGCTTCATCGGGCCCTGCAGCTCCTTCGGCAGGCTCGCGACAAACGCATCGTCGGCCTGATAGACTAGCCGGTTCTGATCGCGCACCGCGTAGCAGTAGGACACCCGCATGCCGATATCATCGTAGGCGCGGATGACCTGCTCGGCCTTGGCTTCCACCTCACTGAGCGTGCCCGGCATCCAGCCGTGGATGTGCTGCACTGTGGTGATGCCGGACGCAATCATCTCGAACGCCGAATAGAGCGTGTCGAGATAGATGTTGAGGTTGCGCGTCACCATGCGGGTGATGAACCACAATTCCAGCGGCATGTCGGGCGAGCCGAGCTGCACCGGGGTCAGTCCGACGTGATGGTGGCCGTTGACGAAGCCCGGCAGCATGATCTCGTTGCCGCTGCCGATCACGGGCGTGTTCGGATAGCGCTTGCGCAGGTCCGCGTAGGTGCCGACGGCGGCGATGACGCCGTCCTCCTGCAGCACGGCGCCGTCGTCGATCTGTTGCCAGGTCTGGCGATCCAGCGCCTGGGCGATGATGGCACGGCTGCGAATGAGGGATGTGGACATGGCGGTGCTCCGGATTTGGCGGACGACGTGCGGGGTGGGATTTGGTCAGGTCGTCTTGGTCAGGCGGTGGCGGCAAGCGCTTCCTGCTCGGCGAAGGCGCGATCGACCTCGTCGCGCATCAGCTCGGTCAGTTGCCGGCGCAGCAGTTCGGCTTCGGGGGAAAACGGATCGCGCGGGCGAGGAATATCGACCGGCACGATCGTCTTGATGCGGCCCGGACGTGACGTGAACACCACGACCCGATCCGCGAGCGCCACCGCCTCATCGATGTGATGGGTGACGAACAGAACCGACGCGCCGCTGTCGCGCCAGACGTCGAGCAGGAAATCCTGCATCTTGGCCCGCGTCTGCACGTCGAGCGCCGCAAACGGCTCATCCATCAAGAGCACCTTGGGCCGCATCGCCAGCGCGCGTGCGACGGCCACGCGCTGGCGCATGCCGCCGGACAGTTCGTCGGGCCGCTTGTCGATCGCCTCGGTCAGGCCGACGCGGGCGAGCACCTCGCGCGCCGCGGTCCTGCGGGCCCCGGCGCTTTCGCCGCGGATAGAGAGGCCGAAGCTCGCATTCTCCCCCACGGTGAGCCATGGAAACAGGGAGGTTTCCTGGAAAATCAGGCTGCGCTCGGGCGACGGACCGGCGACGCGGTCCCCGAACGACCAGACCTCGCCGCCAGATTCCCGTTCCAGGCCAGCGATCAGATAGAGCAGAGTGCTCTTGCCGCAGCCGGAGGGACCCAGCAGCACGATGAACTCGCCGGGCGTCACGTCGAGGTCCACGTCGCGCAATGCGACATGCGCCCGCTTGGTGCCTTCCGCCCACACCTTGCTGACGTTGCGGCAGACCACGGCGTCCTGGGATGAGATCGGCTTGAACGGTTTAGAGACCACGCAGCACCCCCGTCGTCTCGGGCACCCAATACAGGATCTTTCGTTGCAGCAGCCGCATCAGCCAGTCGGAGCAGAAACCGAGCAGGCCGATGAGCGCGATGGTGAAGAACACCAGCGAGGGATTGAAGGTGTTGCGCGCCAGCATGATCACCTGCCCGAGGCCATATCCGACGCCGGTGGATTCGGCGACCAGCACCACCATCCAGGCACCGAACATATTGAGACGGAGAACCATCAGCAGGCCCGGCAGGATCGCCGGCACGATGACCCGGGTGTAGATCTGCCATTTCGACGCGCCCATGGTGCGCGCGACATTGATCAGGTTGCGATTGACGCCGTCGATCTGGCTGACGGTGGCCAGCACCATGTGAAAGAACAGCGCGACCACGACCATGAAGATGGCCGGCGCGTTGCCGATGCCGAACACGAAAATCGCGACCGGAAGCCAAGCGATCGGCGACACCGGCGACAGCAGCGTGATGGTCGGCAG
>DASWSO010000743.1:0-1903 GCA_036402635.1 Xanthobacteraceae bacterium | reverse complement strand
ACTCCGTACTGCTGATTTCCTGCACGACAGCCCGCGCGCTCCGGTACTACTGGTACAGCCGGCGCGGCTGCCGAATCTGGTGGGTGCTGACGGGATCGAACCGCCGACATTCGCCGTGTAAGAGCGACGCTCTACCAGCTGAGCTAAGCACCCAAAAGGGGCGCTAGTTTATAGCGTCCTTGAGCGCTTTTCCAGCACGAAACTTAGGAAGTTTTGCGGCTTTGATGCTCAGAGCCTCCCCGGTGCGCGGATTGCGCCCGGTGCGCGCCTCGCGTTTGCCCGCGTAGAAGGTGCCGAAACCAACCAGCGTCACCATCTCGTCCTTCCGGAGGCTGGTCTTTACTGCACCGACCAGCGCGTCCACTGCGCGCTCGGCGGCCGACTTCGAAATCTCGGCCGCCTGCGCGATCTGCTCCACCAGATCGCCTTTGTTCATACGACCTTCTTAGTTAGTGTGTGGTGACGGCGCCGGTCTGGTCGTCCGCTTTCGGCGGTATCGGCGCCGACTCGTCGGGCTCGGGCAGCGGCTTGGGCTGACGCTCCAGCGCCACTTCCAGAACCTTGTCGATCCACCTCACCGGCACGATTTCGAGCTTGTTCTTGATATTGTCCGGGATCTCGACCAGATCCTTCACGTTTTCTTCGGGGATCATGACCGTCTTGATGCCGCCGCGGTGCGCCGCGAGCAGCTTTTCCTTCAGGCCGCCGATCTGCAGCACTTCGCCGCGCAGCGTGATCTCCCCGGTCATGGCGACGTCGGCGCGCACCGGAATGCCGGAGAGCATCGAGACCATGGCCGTCGCGATGCCGATCCCGGCGCTCGGCCCGTCCTTGGGCGTGGCGCCCTCGGGCAGGTGAATGTGGATATCGTTCTTCTGATAGAAGTCTTCCTTCACGCCGAGCTTGCGCGAGCGCGCCCGGACCACCGATAAGGCGGCCTGGATGGACTCCTGCATCACGTCGCCGAGCTTGCCGGTGGTGATGGTCTTGCCCTTGCCCGGCATGGTGACGGCTTCGATGGTCAGCAGCTCGCCGCCGACTTCGGTCCAGGCGAGGCCGGTGACCTGGCCGACCTGGTTTTCCTTCTCCGCCATTCCGAACGTATAGCGGCGCACGCCCAGGAACTTGTCGAGGTTCTTCGGCGTCACGGTGATGCGGTGCAGCTTTTCGTCGCCGGGCTTCTTGTCGGTGAGGAGCTGTTTCACGGCCTTGCGGCAGATCTTGGAAACTTCGCGCTCGAGCGCTCTGACGCCGGCCTCGCGCGTGTAGTAACGCACGATGTCGCGGATCGCGGCTTCCGAAACGGAGAGCTCGCCTTCCTTGAGGCCCGTCGCCTTCAGCTGCTTGGGCAGCAGGTAGCGCACGGCGATGTTCACCTTCTCGTCTTCGGTGTAGCCGGAAAGACGGATGACTTCCATGCGGTCCAGCAGCGGCGGCGGGATGTTCAGCGTATTCGCCGTGGCGACGAACATCACCTCCGAGAGGTCGTACTCCACCTCGATGTAGTGATCCACGAAAGTGTTGTTCTGCTCGGGATCGAGCACCTCGAGCAGCGCCGAGGACGGATCGCCGCGCCAGTCCGAGCCCATCTTGTCGACTTCATCGAGCAGGAACAGCGGGTTCTTCACCTGCACCTTGGTCATGTTCTGCAGGATCTTGCCCGGCATCGAGCCGATGTAGGTCCTGCGGTGGCCGCGGATCTCGGCCTCGTCGCGCACGCCGCCGAGCGACATGCGCACGAACTTGCGGTTGGTCGCCTTGGCGATCGACTGGCCGAGCGAGGTCTTGCCCACGCCGGGCGCGCCCACGAGGCACAGGATCGGCGCCTTCATCTTGTCGACGCGGGTCTGCACCGCCAGGTACTCGACGATGCGCTCCTTGACCTTCTCCAGGCCGTAGTGGT